>JACDAK010000298.1 GCA_013695495.1 Blastocatellia bacterium
CGCTTGATGCCCTCGTGCTCCCAGGCATTTCTGACGGCATCCCCCCCGTCATCGAAAGCGTCCAATTGCTTGACGAACAGTGGAACGCCATCGAAACCCAGAACGCCGCCGGGCGTATTATAATTAACCGAAAGACCCGTGTTGTCGTACGCGCGTATGATAGAAAGGACGGCAATACCGAGCGGCGACGGCTCGCTCCATATCAGATCGCGATGGATGTGATCCCCGCGGGTGCCACAATGCCGCCGGACGGCGACTGGAACATTTCGTTCGAGCTGATGCCGCTTCGCGAGGCCGTCAAATTCGTTTACGCCCCCGGCAGTCGCTCCGGCGCGACCGGTGACACCATTTTCAACTTTATCGCGTCTAATAAGGTTGACGGCGAGATAATGGAAGAAGGTTTTATAGATCCAGTAACGCTATCGGCGGGCGAATACACGCTGCGGGTTCGAGCCGCCGATTTCTTCGGCAATGTTACAGTTAAGGAAATTTGGATAGAGGTAATTAAATGAAAAAAGTAGTCATTTGGGTGATAATCGTTGCTTTTGTGCTGTCAGGTTTGGCGGCTGCGGTCTTTTCTCAGCCTTCGCGGACGGCCGCCCCTGCGATTAGAAAGACCCCGCCCGCCCCGACATTTACGGACGCCGAGCGGCATGCCGAATTGGCAAAACGACGCGCAGCAGTTGCCGAACGGATGGCAGACAACAGCATGCTGATCTTGTTCTCGGCCGAGCCGAAGATCTATTCGAACAGTGTTGATTACGTATTTCGGCAAGAGAATAACTTCGTTTACCTAACGCACCTAAAGCAGAAGAATGCGACTTTCGTAATGGTCAAAAATGAAGGAGCCGTCAGCGAATACCTTTTTCTTCCGAAGCGAAATCCGCTGACCGAAGCTTGGGACGGCAAGATGTACTCCACTGAGGAAGCGGCATCTGTCTCCGGCCTCAAAACGATCCTTGAGGCATCCGAGGCGGCCAGCTTTAAGCAGTCCGTCCGCGAGCGATCAGCTTTCAGTTCAAAATCCGGCCAGACGATCGCTGCTGAGACCGGCGCCGTCTACCTCCTATTGCCGAACACCGAGAATGAACGCAACGCAATGCGCGAATACGTTCAGGAGTATCGATTCGGGGAAGAGTTAAAAGAGATCAAGATCGAGAATGCTCGTCCGATCTTTGCCGACCTTCGCCAAATAAAATCGCCTTACGAGATCAAGCTCATGCAGCACGCGGTAGACATATCTAACGAGGCTCATATGCGTTCGCAGGCGATGGTCGGCCGCGCGAAATGGGAATATGAGGTGCAGGCAGAGGTTGAATACACGTTCCGGCGACGCGGCGCCGATTATTGGGGCTATCCCTCCATAGTCGGCTGCGGGCCGAACGCGACGACGCTGCATTACAACATACCGAAAGGCCAGGTACGACACGGCGATCTGCTGCTCATGGACGTAGGCGCAGAATATGACCACTACACCGCGGACATCACCCGCACGTTCCCGGTCAACGGCAAATTCACAAAGGAACAGGCGGAGATCTATCAGATAGTCTACGACGCACAAGAGGCGGTCGCCGCAGCGATAAAGCCGGGTGCAACGTTCCCCCAAATATCTGCCGAAGCGAATCGGGTTATCGAGGATGGACTCTTCAAACTCGGGCTGATCACAGCGAAGGACGGAACTCAGTTCAAGCGATGGTATATCCACGGGCTGGGGCATTGGCTGGGCATGAACGTTCACGACGTAGGACGCAACGGCATCGCCTTCGCTCCCGGTATGATCTTCACCAATGAACCTGGCATCTACATCCGCGAGGATACGCTCGACAACTTGACGGATACGCCGGCGAACAAAGAATTCATCGCTAAGGTCCGCCCGGCGTTCGAAAAGTACAAAAACATCGGCGTGCGGATCGAAGACGTGATGCTCGTAACGCCGACGGGTGTCGAATGGATGTCGAAAGACCTTCCGCGAACGATCGCAGACATTGAAGCGTTTATGGCACGGGCGTCGAAGGAAATTCAGTGGTCCGCGAGGGCTCTCGAATCTCCGATCCTCGGCGGCGAAAGCATCGCCGTCTTCCGCAACCCTTATTTGACTACGCGCTAAAACAGCAATGCCCGGCAGAGCGATCTCGCCGGGCATTTTTGCGCTTTCGCTAAGTCGGCCCTCACCAATCATCCGTATGGAACACTCCGTCCTTATCCGTTCGCTGATAGGTGTGTGCTCCGAAATAATCACGCTGCGCCTGAATCAGGTTAGCCGGCAGCCTTTCGGTCGCTGCCGCCTTCGTGTAGAACAGCGCCGAGGCGATCGCCATCCCCGGAACGGGAGATTCGACGAATTGCGTTGTCACATACCGCCAGTCCTCAAGCACATCGCCGATCTGACGGCTAAGGTCTGGGTCGAGCATCAGCGTCGGCAGATCGGGTTGTGCTTCAAAGGCCTCACGAATGTCGGTCAGAAGTGCAGAACGAATAATGCACCCCCCGCGCCAGATCCTTGCGATCTCCGCAAGGTTCAGGCCGTATTCGAACTCCTGCGACGCGACCTGCAGCAGCGTCATCCCCTGAGCATACGAAGCGATGAACGCTCCGCGTACGGCAGCTTCAAGCTCGCGCAGATTTTCGTCGAGCCCGCCGTCGCGCATTCTCGGCATGTCGCCAAGGTCGAAACGTTCTGCCGTCATGCGTCGAAGATGCTTCTGCGCAGATATCTGCCGCATTGTGACCGCCGCATCAATGGTCGGGATAGCGACGCCTAGATCCAGCGCGGATCTCGACGTCCACCCGCCGGTTCCCTTCTGCCCGGCAGTGTCCAAGATCATTTCGACCACCGGCTGACCGGTAATATAGTCCTCTTTCATGAGAACTGCGGCAGAGATCTCAACGAGATACGACTCGAGCTCACGGTTATTCCAATCGGCAAACACGCGTGCGATGCGCTCGTACGGCATCCGAAACGCCCGGTTCATGAGATCGAATGCCTCCGCTAGGATCTGCATCATCGCGTATTCGATTCCGTTGTGCACCATTTTTACAAAGTGCCCGGCGGACCGCGTGCCCATATACGCAACACAAGGCTCATCGTGAACCTTCGCCGCGATCGCCCGGAACAGCGGTTCGACGCGTTGGTAAAGTTCGCGGCGGCCGCCCGGCATGATGCTCGGGCCGGTGCGAGCGCCCTTTTCGCCGCCCGAGATGCCGACCCCTAGAAAGCCAAGCCCTTTCGTCGCAAGATAGGCCTCGCGGCGATCAGTATCCAGATAATGCGAGTTGCCGCCATCTATGATCAGATCGCCCGGCTCGCAAAGCACCGTAAGTTCCTCAATGACGGTGTCCGTTATGCCGCCCGCAGGCACCAGCAGCATTATCGTACGGGGCGTAGCCAGCTGCGACAACAAAGCCGGCAGGTTCTCCGCGGCCGACACGTCTAGCCCACGGCCCTCCTCAAGCAGCAGAGCCCCTTTACGGACGTCGAGGTCATAGCCTGCGGCCCCAAATCCGTTTTCAGCCACGTTCAAAAGCAGGTTGCGGCCCATTGTCCCCAGCCCGACCATTCCGATTTCAGCGGTTGTCATACGCTAATTATTCACAAATTGGTCGTATCCGAGAAGCGGCGGACCGCTATTTCTCAATTGATGGTTGCTTTGCCTCGCCGACAAGTTGGTTTGCCTCACCGACAAGTTGATTTGCCTCGCCGACAAACTGCTGCGGGTCATTTCAGGCGACGACTGCCTTCTGATTTCGCTGAGCGATCGCGTAGAGAGCTGAT
>JACDAK010000300.1 GCA_013695495.1 Blastocatellia bacterium
CGCTCCGCCTTTGCCAATGATTTCAACGGCGGTGGAGCCGGGATGCTCTCAGTACCTCCGTTCTGTGAAGATGCCGTCCCGACCAATACGAGAATCAACGCCCACACCGTTAACGCCGAATACGGCCGTCCACTAACGGTTATATTTGTTATCCTTTCATTCATTTCTCCGTCCCTTGTTCGAATTTATCTGCCGCTGAAGCGCCGGCAGCCTTAAGTTAACGCGTTCAATTTCCATCTCATTGTTGACCCGGTCCGCCAATCTTAAGAAGAGCTGGTAGTTCGCCATCGCGTCGAGGTATTCCTTCAATTGATCATGCGTCACGCCGAGGAAATAATAAGTTGCCGCGACATCCGGCTGCTTTTCGGCAAGCCATTGAAATTGAAGCTTTGCGTCGCTAAATTTTTTCAGTTGAAACAACGCTGTCGCCAAGTTTGCCCTGATCGTAACGTTATCCGGTTCGATCCGTATCAGCCGCTGCATCAGCATCGCCGACTCAGCATAACGGCCAGCCGTTAAAAGTGCGGCCCCATAACCGATCACATGTTTTATGCTGTTTGGGTCTGCTTCCGACGCCCTGCGACAGAAATCTAAGGCTCTCTGCGGTTCCTTCGTACGATATATCGTGCAAAGGCGCTCGAGCGCCGGAAGGTCACCGGGATTCTGCGCCAAACGCTTTTCAAGTTCGTCTGTATTTGTACTACGTACAGAGACAATTCTATCACGTAAGGTCAAGACCTCAGCAGTCGGATATATCATCGAAGCGATCAATTTAAGAGCTTGATCGTACTCCTCAGTTTCGATGAGCACATTGAGCTGCAGAGTCTTCGTCGTATCTGATTCGGGGTCGATCCGCTCCAGTTGAGCGACGAATTCCTTTGCGCGGGCAACGTCTTGCAAGCCGAAAGCCGCCCGTGCTGCATTGGCCAATGCACCGGTATTGCTGCGGTCGATCTCTAACGCAGCAGCCGAGCTCGCGGCAGATGAGCGATAGTCGCTGAGTGAATTCTCTAAAGCTGCGCGGGCAATCCAAATAGAGACCGGTGGGTTTGCCTTCTGGGTCAGAACGGTTACTGATGCCAGCAGTTCGCGACGCTTCGTTTCCGACGATCCGTCGGACAAGCGCATTTCCGTCAATGCCGAATAAGCAGGGAAGTTCTGCGTATCCAGCTTTATCGCTTTTAAAAGGAACGGCTCGGCCTCTGCATATAAGCCCTTTCGCACCAGCACGCCGCCTAGGTTTGCGAGGGCAAGAGTCCAGTCGTCTCGAAGTTCGACAGCACGTCGGAAAGCCTTTTCAGCTTCATCCATGCGATCGAGGCTTAGAAGAGCGCTCCCGCGCTGGAGTTCGGCCTCCGGAAAAAGATCGAATTCCTTGATCGCCGCTTCGTATAACTTGATCGCCCCCGTAAGGTCCCCGGCTTCGTGAGCGTCCTGCCCTTCGTTGAAGAAAGCTATCGCACGTCTGGTTGCTTCTTCATCGTCATCCTGGGCGACGATGGGCATCGCAAAGCTGAAAATCAGTACCGCAGCGGGCGTTAGCGCGGCGAGCGTAAAAAGTTTGCGAAATGCTGCAGTTAGGACATAGCGAAGGGGCATAATGTGTTGAACTGAAATAGTAACATTTAACGACCGGCCACTTGAAATATTATCTGACATGACCGCCCTCAATTTCCAAGATCGCAATTTGCGAACGGTTAACCGCTAGGATAAGATTTTGAGTTTGTGACTGCTCAAACGAAGTAAGCTCGTGCCGTAACCGGACAATGACCGCCCCAGCGAAAACTCAAATACCTCACCTGCCCACCGCTATTGCCGAAAAGGAACTCAGACTAAGGGCTTTGATGCGCTCGTTGGGTAAAGTGTTCGTAGCGTATTCCGGAGGCGTCGATAGTTCGTACCTTGCCTGGGTGGCAAATGCTGAACTGGGTCGCGAGGCTGTTTGCGTTCTGGGACTTTCGCCAAGTGTTTCTGAGTTTCAGCGTATGCAGGCGCGAGCCTTCGCAGAGCTTCACGGTTTGAACTTTCAAGAGATTCATACCGAGGAGGCTGACGATCCGAACTACCAAAAGAACGAGTCGAACCGCTGTTTCTTTTGCAAGTCGGAGCTTTACGGGAAGTTGAGCGAGTTCGCAGCAGATGCAAAAGTGAGCGTCGTCCTTGACGGAACGAATGCCGACGACCTTTCTGATCACCGGCCGGGACGTGAGGCTGCAGCGATATCCGGTGTTAGAAGCCCACTGGCCGAGATCGGGCTGACAAAAGACGAAATTCGTGAACTTAGTCGACACGCGGGGCTGCAAACCTGGGATATGCCCGCAAGTCCCTGTCTGGCATCGCGCATCGCCCACGGCGTACCGGTCACCCTCGAGCGTCTTTCGATTGTTGAACGCGGTGAGAACGCGCTACGCCGCCTGGGTTTCCGTGAGTTTCGTCTGCGAGTTCATGATGAGCTCGCGCGGGTAGAGATCGCGCGGCCGGAGATGGCTGCGCTGGATCAGACAATTTTCGAAAAGATCGATGCCGAGTTGAGAACGCTTGGCTTTAAATATGTAACATTGGACCTCGGCGGTTTCCGTTCGGGTTCTATGAATACGGGTTCGACACCTATAGCAAAATCAGAAAAGTGATTTTGGGAGAAGCGAAGAGTCATGGCAAATCCAATGGCTGATGAGATGCGGCGCTTTAAGGGAAGCGACGAAAAGAATCCTTTTGAAGCAATGAGCGAGCGGTTCGACCGCGCGGCTCAGTTGCTTGGACTTGACTCAGATCTGTACGCGGTGCTTCGGGTGCCGAGTCGTGAGATCAAGGTCTATATACCTGTGATGATGGACTCCGGGCATATCCAGGTGTTTGAGGGCTTCCGTGTGCAGCACAATTTTGCACGCGGACCGGCCAAGGGCGGCATCCGATATGCCCCTGACGTAACGCTGGACGAGGTCAAGGCACTTTCGGCATGGATGACTTGGAAGTGTGCAGTCGTGAACGTTCCGTTTGGTGGCGGCAAGGGCGGCATCATCTGCAACCCCCAGCAGATGTCGCAGGGCGAACTTGAACGCATGACCCGACGCTATACATCTGAGCTGTTGGATTTTATTGGCCCGGAAAAGGACGTGCCCGCACCGGACATGAACACGAATGAGCAGACCATGGCGTGGATAATGGATACGTACTCCATGCATTCCCGGCATACCGTCACGGCCGTTGTGACCGGGAAGCCCGTAGCACTCGGTGGATCGTTAGGGCGCCGCGAGGCAACCGGCCGCGGTGTGTTGTTCACGGTAAACGAAGCTATCAAGAAATTTAACCTTACCCCCGAAAATACGACCGTTGCCGTTCAGGGCTCAGGAAACGTCGGCGGCATAGGAGCATCGTTGATGCACGAGCAGGGTTACAAAGTGGTGGCGATCTCAGATGTTTTCGGCGGTATTTATAATAGTAACGGCCTGGAAATTCCAGCCGCCCTTGTTTATCTGGCCAAGAACCGCACACTTGAGGGCTATCCGGAGTCTGAGCCCGTTTCCAATAAAGATCTGCTTGAGCTTGAATGCGATGTGCTGGCACCCTGCGCAACAGAAAACCAGATAACCTCGGAAAATGCTGACCGGATCCGGTGTAAGATCCTAGCAGAAGGTGCCAACGGGCCGACGACTCCTAAAGCGGATAAGATACTTCACGACAAAGGTGTGTTCGTTATCCCGGACATTCTCGCGAACGCCGGCGGCGTCACGGTGTCATATTTCGAGTGGGTTCAGGATCGCATGGGTTACTTCTGGTCGGAAGATCAAGTCAATGCCCGTCTGGAAGAAAAAATGGTCGCAAGTTTCAACGAACTGGCCACCTTCTCAGAGAAGCACGACGTTGATACTCGTACCGGAGCATACATGATGGCGATCGACCGGGTGGCTTATGACACCCGGATGCGCGGCATTTACGCGTAAAGTAATTTTCCCCTATTTGTTAAAAATGCTTGATTTTCGGGAAAACTTGCGTTATGGTCATTATAAGGGAAGATCATGCGCTTATAGGTAGTTATGGCCTTTTGACAAGATTTCCCAAACTTAGCTCTATTCTTGGTTTGTGATGCTAAACAATTCATGCTGAACGGTTTGGTAGAGTTTTTGGCATATGCAATACTTGAGTAGTGTCGAAGGATCACAACCGTGATTTTAAGATGCTACAAATTGAAATTTAATTATTTATTTCGGCGGAGGAATATGATGAAACTCGCTTACAGAGTATTTATTTTGACGCTGACCTTTACACTGTTCGCTACTGCGGCTTTTGCCCAGGTAGACAGCAGCAGGAGGTCGGCCAATGACGACAGGAACACCGCGCCCACTGTCGGAACGGGAGGCCCGATGGGCGGTCCGACCGGTTTGTTCACGGTTTATGATGGACAAACGTTAAGACGCGGAGAACACACCTTCAGTTTTGCGATCAGTAACTATGATCGCGATCCGGGTAATGTAGATATTACCGAGGTGCCGGTCAGTTTTCAGATCGGAGTTACTAACAGTTTTGAACTTTACTTTAATACCGATGCATATCGTGCGATCAAGGTAAACTCGCCGGGCAACCTGTCGAGTTTCTATCTGCCGAATTCGCAGATCAACGGGGTTTCGCGGGGAGCTATCGTTTTAGCACCGGGTGTAGCTGGCACCTTTTCGAACCAGGCGGTGTTCCGCCCGGCAGGTTCGCCGTTTGCTGCATTCCCGTTTATCGGCGCTAACGCCGGAACCTTTGGCGTTCAGTTTCCAAACTTCTCGGGCCCGCTTTTCGGGTTTCCGGCAGGAACTAACGCTCAACTCGGACCGATAACCACAGCTGGTGACGGCGCTGCACAGTTCCGCGGCATCGGTTCGGTTTTCGGAAGCATTCTTCCCGGGCTCGTCTTGCAGACGACCAACGTTGTTCCTGCACCAGGCGGTCCTGGCGTAACGGTTCCGACGTCATTTACGACTGCACCGAGTTACTTACCGGATGCACCGTTCATTAACCGTACATATGGTGAAACTTCGTTAAACACATTTACCGCAGGGTTCAAGTGGCGTTGGACGGACATAAATGCTCCGGTTGGTTTCGGTATGGTGTTTGGCTATCGCTGGAACTATGACACGGCTCACAGTGCACGTGGCTTCAACCAGATGCAGCGTGGCTCAGGCCCCGGTGCCCGATGGGATCGCGGCGATTTTCTCGTGACCATGTTTGCTGATGCTCGCTTGGCTCGTTGGGCGAATCTTTCAGTTAACGCAGGTTATCATCTGAACTCGCAGACGCGTGGCGATTTCGGCGGAGGCGACGATGTCGTCCTTCTTGATCGTCCCGATGAGCTGCTTTTGTCGGCAGCTCTGGATTTCCCGGTTAATAAATATTTCCAACCCATTCTTGAGTTCCGATCGCTTCGCTATGTTGGCGGCCGTACTCCGAACGTATTCGAGAATCATCCATACGACGGCATCGCTGGTTTCCGGGTGTTCCCGCAACGCTGGTTTGGTTTGGGCTTCGCTTATCGCTATCACTTTAACCAGCAGAATAGCGGTTCGTTTGATGATGATTCGTTCACAACAGGTGTTACTGTTCCCTGCGTCAGCGGTACAGGTAGCGGCTGTACTCCTCTCGTTGTGAACAACACTTTCAGTGGCGTGCCGCCTGGGTTTCAACTGTCTTCGGATGCGCATGGCTACATCGTTCAGTTCCTTATCGGACGCCGTGACCTGCGTGCTGCCGATGTAGTCAACGAATGGGCTAACGTCACTGCTCTTAACTTGAGTCGTGAAACGCTCCGCGGTCCCGGTTGCCCTGTAGGAACCCAGCCGGTTGGCGGCGTTGCCTGTGATGACAACTTCACGATCGACGTTGCGACGACTGCGGTCGACCCGGAAAACGACCCACTGGTCTATAACTACACTGTTTCAGGCGGCCGTATCGTAGGCTCGGGTGCGAACGTACAATGGGATCTGACCGGTGTTTCTCCTGGGACCTACACGATCACTGCCGGCGTTGACGACGGATGCGGTATCTGCGGACAGACGCAGACCCGTACAGTGACAGTCGCAGCATGCGAATGCCAGCAGCGTTGCGAATGCCCGTCCATCTCAGTTACCGGTCCTGCGGGAATCACCGCACCTGGTGAGACGATGAACTTCACTGCTAACGTTGTTGGCGGCGGCGCAGTGACCTATAACTGGTCAGTTAACCGAGGCACGATCGAATCCGGTCAAGGTACCCCGAGCATCACAGTTCGCACGTCGAGCGCTGATGCCGCGAGCAACGTTACTGCTACGGTCAACATTGGCGGACTTGATCCAGCATGTGATTGCCCGGCTACGGCTAGCGACAGCGGACCGGTAGACGACGTTCCGCAGCCCATCCTCGTAGATGAGTTTGGAGCTCTGCAGAATGACGATATTCGGGCACGTCTCGACCAGTTCTTCATCGAACTGCAGAACAACCCGACCAACCAGGGTTACGTCATCAACTACGGTACGAACGCACAGATCACGGCACGTGAACGGTTGATCACCAACCACATCACGCTCCGCAGATTTGACCGCAGCCGTATCACCTTGGTGAGAGGCGGAGATGCCGGAATCGGTGTAAATACCAGGCTTTACAGAGTGCCGCCTGGAGCCGACAACCCGACCCCGTAGTCAGTCAACCTAGCTTTGCATCTTTGATGCAAACATTAAAGAACGGAGCTCTCGGGCTCCGTTCTTTTCGTTTCGCGGGGGCGCGGCGAACTTAATGTATTGCGTTAACGTTTCAATTTGTATAGTATTAGGGGTGGCTCCATCGCGGGCCGTAACTTCCCAGACATTTGAGTCTTTCGCCGTAACTCTGTGAACTTTCATAGAGCTGTCTGCATCTAACAAAAGATTTCACCGTCGCTTTTCTTTAATTGTTTGAGAGATCTACCATGAATGTTCCTTCCAAATTTTTTCGAATTACCTCGGCATTAACCATACTTTCGTTCCTTTTGTTTTCAGCCCCGGTTCAGTCGATCGCCGGCCCGAACGAATTCACCGATCCGAACGGCTTTAGCCGATGGACCGTAGTTGGGCCGACCGGTGGTGATGCTCGAACGGTAACTATAGACCCCAAGGATCCCGACCGGCTCTACATCAGCACCCTTGACGGACAGATCCATACCTCGGTAGACGGCGGACGATCGTGGCGTCTGCTTGTTAATCTTGAGCGCCCGCAGATGATTGTAGACGACCTACTGGTAGATTTTACCGATTCAAACATTCTTTATGCGTCGGGGCACCGGGGCAACATGTCGGGTGGATTCTTCAAATCGACAGACCGCGGACTTACTTGGAAAGAAGCGAAGGAGCTTCGAAGTGAGGCGATTCATGCGATGACGCAGGCTGACAGTGAGCCCGGCCGTCTTTTCGTGGGAACGACCAAAGGTGTGTGGACATCGGCCGATTCGGGCAAGACATGGACACGGATCGAATCTGACTCCATGCCGATAAACGTAAATTCGCTTGCCATTGATCCGACGGATACTTCGGTGATCTTTGCCGGAACACAGTGGCGTCCCTACAAATCGACGGACAGCGGTAAGAGCTGGAATTTGATCAAGACCGGAATGATCGACGATTCGGACGTTTTTGCGATCACTATCAATTCCGAAAATCGAAATCATGTGATCGCGTCGGCCTGCAGCGGCATTTATGAGTCGTTCAATGGGGGCCAGAACTGGAACAAGATACAAGGCATCCCGTCGCAGTCGCGCCGAACACGCGACATCGTTCAGCACCCCACTCGCAAAGCCACGCTCTATGCCGGAACGACCGAAGGGTTCTGGATGTCCGTCAATGGCGGCAAATCCTGGAGCATGACCACACAGCGAAATCTTGAGGTCAACTCCATCGCGGTTCACC
>JACDAK010000319.1 GCA_013695495.1 Blastocatellia bacterium
GAACGGGTTCGCGGGGGAAACGGGGCACGGTAAGGGGCTGGGATACACGCTGAACGTGCCGACGAAGGCATTCACAAAGGCGGACGAGCAGAAGCGGACATTTGAATCGGCGATCGAGGAGATCTCGGGAAAGATGAAGCCGGATTTGATCATTATCTCAGCCGGATTTGACGCGCATCTGACCGATCCGCTGGGGCAGCTTCAGTTGGAGGACCCGGATTTTCGTGCGATGACCAAAGTACTGATGGAGTGGGCGGACGAAGCATGCAGCGGCAGATTGATCTCGTGCTTGGAGGGGGGTTATAACCTCGAAACCCTTGGGGGAACAGTTCGCGAGCACGTGAAAACGCTGGCGGACGGGTAGCGTTACGGGGCCTTGACGAACTGTGATATCATTCTGACTCCAACCAAGTTCAAGCAAGGGAGAGCGTGTAATGCCGGATATCGAAACCGTTTGCGTGCAGTGTAAATCTACTTTTCCGTTCAGCGAGAAGGACCAGGAGTTCTTTTATCAGCGGAACATGATGGCACCGCAGAGGTGTGAGCAGTGCCGACCGCGGAGAGCCGCGAAGAAAGTTGAGGACGGCACGCGGTTTGAGATAGTTTGCGATCATTGCGGGAAGCATGACCGGGTCCCGTTTCAGCCGAAAGTGGGGCGGCCCGTGCTTTGCCGGGAGTGCCACGAAGCGAATCGGTCGCGTGCACGATTTGCCTGAGATCTTTTCACCTTACAAATATGAACCTTCAAACCGTTATTTATGAGATGAATGGCAGCGTTGCCACCATTAAAATGAACCGTCCGGATGCGTTGAACGCGCTGTCGTCTCAGCTTGGGAGCGATCTAAATTCGGCGATCAGACAGGCGAAAAACGACGGGGCTCGGGCTGTTATTCTTACGGGGAATGGCCGGGCGTTCTGCGCCGGGGGCGACTTGCGAGAGATGCAGGCGATAGGTCAGAAAGAGGGCAGGGCGGAAGCATTTTTGGATGAGCCGCTGAAGATGCTTCATAACGTTATTCGCTCGATCAGGGAAGCGGATATCCCGTTTGTTGCTGCCGTCAACGGCGTATGCGCGGGTGCAGGGGTTAATTTTGCTCTTGCGTGTGACATCGTTTTTGCGGCGGATGATGCTTCTTTTCGCGAAGCGTTCGTGCGGATCGGGTTGACGCCGGACTGCGGCGGAACGTTCTTTTTGCCGCGGGCGATCGGCGAGAAGTTGGCGGCGGAGCTGCTGATGACGGGAGATTCGATCTCGGCAGAGAGGGCAGAGCGGATCGGGATGATCAATCGAATGGTTCCGGCGGCCACCCTCATGAACGAAGCAGGAGCGATGGCACAGAAGCTGGCCGCCGGGCCAACAGCGTCGATCGGGCGGATAAAGCGGATGCTGAACGCGAGCTTCTCGAACAATTTGACGTCGCAGCTTTCGCTGGAGGCGGAGTGCCAACTCGAGTCGGGTCGAAGTAATGATTTTAGAGAAGGCGTGGCAGCTTTCTTTGAAAAGCGCCCGCCTGGCTTCACGGGAAAATAACGCACCAACAGATCAAATCGCATGTGACTATTTAGATAGGCCTGACCATTTACACATTCAAACTGCTCTTAATCGTTTCTAGAAGGTCGGAACTACTAGTAAGTCTCTCTGCGCTTACGTCTCTGTAAGTGCCTAAGTTCGAGTGCGTTGAGTTTTACTCAGAGAGCTAAAAAGGCCGCACATCCTCACTTCTTCAGCTCCGCATTCCAAGTTTTTTTCGTTGAAGGCACTTTGCTCTTGACAGGTACTTTCCGAACGGGATATCTTATTGCAATTGAAAACCGATTTCAATAAGCAGATTTTACACTTTAATTATATTGATATGACTCTCGAGCTTCCGAAACGGAATTGTATTGCAAGATTCCTAACCCTTGTTTTTTTGATCGCGGCAGCTGCAGGAATAACGCTAGGCCAGACTAATTCCTTCTCGATCGGCTCGCTAAACGGCACTGTCCTTGACCTGAATGGACGTGCTGTTCCGGGGGCGGCGGTCGAGATCGTCGAACTCGGCCGAAAGACCGTCAGCGACGCTATCGGAGTGTACCGATTTGAAAATCTCGCCGCCGGCGACTACACCGTCTCGATAGCTGCTACGGGTTTCACTACCTTCACTTCGCAGCCCATAACGATCAGCGGCGGCCAAGCTGTTACGAATGACATCGCCTTTGCCGAAGTCCGTCGGAGCATAAATCAGGTCGATGTCATCGGGACCGACCGCGATGCGATCGCAGAGATCCCGGGCTCGGTCGCCGTCGTCTCGGCCAACGAACTCCGTTCGAGCAACCCGATCGACGCCAATGAAGTGCTTCGCCGCGTGACCGGCGTTCACGTCCGCGAAGACAGCGGTCCGGTTTCGTTGAGATTGAATATGGGCATTCGCGGGCTGAATCCTGATCGAAGCCGTCAGATACTCGTACTGGAAGACGGTATTCCGCTTTCGCTGGCACCCTACGGCGAACCCGAGCTTTATTACAGCCCGCCTATCGACCGCATGCAGCGTGTCGAGATCTTGAAAGGCAGCGGTTCGATACTCTATGGCCCGCAGACGATCGGCGGTGTCGTGAATTTCGTAACGCCGGATCCGCCGGAGCGGCCGACCGGAACGTTCCAGCTTACCGGGGGCGAGCGCGATTACCTAAATTTGCTAACCAGCTACGGCGGCAAGATCGGCAAATTTGGCGGTTATGGCTCGCTCCTTCGCAAGCAAGGCAACGGCTTTCGCTCGTTCGACTTCGGCGTCACCGACTTTACTAGCAAATTCAACTATACGTTTAGCGACCGCCACATTATCGGTGCCAAGCTTTCCCTCTTTGACGAGACATCGAATTCGACCTACCTCGGGCTTACTCAGGCAGAATTCGAACGTGACCCGACGCAGAACCCGGTCCCGGACGATCGGCTCGACGTTCAGCGTTACTTAGGGTCGGTGAATTATCAATTCATTCCTAACGAGACGACGCTGATCAACACGACAGCCTATGCGTATCACACCAAGCGAAATTGGCGGCGGCAGGATTTTGACCGCGCACCCGTCGCGGGGCGGGCGTATCTTGGCGTTTTTGGTGACGAAGACGTTCCGGGCGGAGCGGTTTTCCTCCGCGACAGCTCGGGCAACCGAAACCGCGATTTTAATATCATCGGCATAGAATCTCGGCTGGCGAAAGAATATTCGCTCGGTGGCAACCGTTCGACCTTTACGGGCGGCGTAAGCTATGTTTTTGAAGAAGCTTATGACGCATATGTGGTCGGTGAGACGGCGACGAGCAGTGACGGCATTCTCCGCGATGCCGAAACCCGGCCCGCCCACGGCGCATCGGTCTTTGCGCAGAATCGTTTCACGATCGGCAGAAAGTTCACGATAACGCCGGGCATACGTTTTGAAAATTACAGCTATGAGCGACGCATCACGCGGGCTCGTGTGGGGGGTATTCCGACGGACGTTGATGTTCGCGGCAAGGATTCGGTTTCGGCCTGGATCCCTGGGGTTGGGGTGGCATATCAACCGGTCGCGCAGTTCACAATTTTCGCAGGAGTGCATCGCGGATTCGCTCCGCCGCGTGTGAAGGATGCGGTGAACAGCACGGGAACGCCTGTCGAACTTGACGCGGAATTTAGTTGGAATTACGAGGCGGGTGCACGCTATGCGGCCCACAATGGCTTCAACGCGGAAGCGACCTTTTACACTCTTCAATTCGAGAATCAGATAATCCCCGCCTCGCAATCCGGCGGTGCGACGTCGACGCTGATCAACGCCGGCAAGACGCTGCATCAGGGATTCGAGCTCCAAGCCGGATTCGACTTTGGCAAATTGCTCGAGATAGGTCATCGTCTCACTACGGATCTTCGCTATTCTAATCTTGCTATCGCGCGGTTCGAGAACGGCATCTATGACAGCAATCGATTGCCGTACGCACCGGAAGATCTTTTCAGCTTTATTGCGGGCTATCGCCACCCGAACGGATTTGGCGGCCAGTACGATGTTACTTTCGTAGGCCGGCAGTTTGCCGATAACAATGAAACGGTCGCACCGAACGCCAACGGCGAGATCGGGCTGATCCCGTCATATACCCTGCACAACGTGTCGTTTGACTACGAACGAACCTTTGAGAAATTTTCGATCTCACCGTTCGTTACGGTCAAGAATCTGACGAACCGTGTTTACATCTCGTCGCGTGCGCCGCAAGGCATTCAGCCCGGCCTTTTCCGCCAGGCGAATGTGGGGATTCGGGTTCGATTTTGATCGGCGGCTTTCGTGACGAAGTTCTCGCGGCTTAGAATGTGAAAAGTGCAGCTCTCAGTGGTGTCTCTGAGTTCGAGGTATCACGTGGGCCTTAACGGTATCACCAGATAACAGAAATTTTTATGAAATCAACTATTTTGCCTTTATTACTATTTCTTTGTGCGTTCATCTTGGCGGGTTGCGAACCGGGTGCTGCCGAGAATGCGGGAAGGCCGTCAGCGGCTAGTCAGAAGCTTGTGGTCGCGCTCAAGCCGGATAAGAATCCGGATCAGATGATGGAAGAGAGGCAGAGCCTTTCGAAATATTTATCGGAGAAGCTTGGGCGTGAGGTCGAGGTGGTCATTCCGGTTTCGGCAGCGGTGATCAATGAAGGTTTTTCGAATGGGACGGTCGATATTGGTTATTTAAGTGCGAATGATCTGATCAACTCGAAGGATGCGGAGCTGCTGCTGGTGGGTGAGATCAACGGTCAGACGACGTATAAGAGCTATTGGCTGGCATTGAAGGATAGCCCATATGATTCGGTCGAGGATCTGAAGGGAAAGCCGATCGCGTTTGCAAGCAAGACGAGCACATCGGGATTTGTGATACCGCTATGGGACCTGAAGCGGCGTAACTTATTGGGCGACGGAAACGACCCGGAGGCGTTCTTCGGAAAGGGGAATGTTTTTTACGGGACGGGGTATCTTTCGGCGGTAGAGCGCGTGCTGAACGGGCAGGCGGAAGCAGCGGCGGTAAGTTATTATGTTCTGGATGAGGACAAGCATTTGTCTGAGGAGCAGCGTGGTCGGCTGAAGAAGATCCAGGAGCAGGGAGACGTTCCGACGCATATCATCGCGATCAGGAGCTCGATACCGGCGGCGGAGCGTGCGGCGCTGAAGCAGGCGCTGCTTGAGCTGAATGATGGGGCGAATACCGGATTACGTGACCGGGTGGTTACTTCGAAGCTGGTTGAAGCTGAACAGGAAGCACATCTTAGGCCGCTGAAGGATGCCTTATCGGTACTCCCAAAGTAAGTTAAATAATTGATCGAAGCAGCAATTAAGAACGCCGTAGAGGTGGACGGGCTTGAGATCGTCCGCGGAGGCAGGAGCATGTTCACCGAAATGAGCTGGGAACTTCCTGATGGGAAGTTCTTGGCCGTTACGGGGCCTTCCGGGATCGGGAAATCAAGCCTGCTGGCTTGTCTGGGCGGACGGCTGCGGCAGCACCACGGTACGTTTCGGCTTTCGACGGCGGATCCGCGGCAGGTCGGGGTGATTTTTCAAAACCTGCGTCTTTCGAGGAATCTGAGCGTCCTCATCAATGTGCTTTGCGGCCAACTCGGGTCGCAGCCTTGGTGGCGGACGCTTTTTTCATTTCCGGCGGCGGAGAGGCAGCGGGCTTTTGAGATAATGTGCGAACTGGGCATCGGCGAGCTGGCGAACAAGCCGGTGAGAAAGATCTCGGGCGGCGAGCAGCAGCGTACGGCGATCGCACGTGTGCTTTATCAATCGCCGAGCATCATTTTTGCAGACGAACCAACCTCGAACCTTGATGCGGGGCTTTCGGCAAAGATGCTCGGGATCTTGCGTAACCAATGTGACACGGAGGGTAAGACGGCAGTTTGTGTGCTTCACGACGCGGAACTGGTTGAGGAGTTTGCGGATGTCGAACTGCGGCTCGATAGCAGGGTGGAGCACGGCTGGAGCCTTAGGAAGATCCGATAGTAAAAAGAAATGTGAACGCGAACAGAGAGATGCCCAGACTTTCGTGGCGCGAACGCTTTACTGCGTTTCGAGCGACGCTGCTTCTGTTTGCAATTGCGGTCATCATCTCATTGCCGGCGATGACGGGTTCGGGCCGCGACCTGAATTACTGGGAAAACTTCATGCGGTTCGCCGGGAAGTTTTTCCCGCCGGATCTGAGCGTAACGCCGACCGTGTTGGTCGCGTTGGGCGAAACGATACAGATAGCGGTGATGGCCACGTTCTTTGCGGCGATCATCGCCCTGCCGCTGGCGGTTGCGGGGTCGCAGAACATCGCGCCGCGGTGGATGAACCTGGTGACGCGAATGATCTTGAATGTGATCAGAACGCTGCCGAGCTTGATCTGGGCGCTGCTGGCGGTGGCGGTAGTGGGGCCCAATCCGCTTGCGGGCGTGATCGGGCTAACCTTTTACAGCATCGGGTACCTTGGGAAATTCTACAGCGACGCTTTCGAATCGATCGATGCGGAGGTTTCGGACGGGCTGAGAGCGTCGGGGGCGAATGCGGTACAGTCGTTTCAATATGGGATGCTGCCGCAAGTGAAGCCGCTGATCCTGAGCCATGTTCTGTGGATGCTTGAATATAACATCCGCTCTGCCGCGATCATTGGGTATGTAGGCGCGGGCGGCATCGGGCTTCTACTGCATACCTATCAGGAATTTGGGCATTGGGACCGGTTCTCGACCGTTCTGCTGTTCATACTTATCTTAGTTACCACGCTCGATCTCTTTGGTGAATGGCTCCGCGGCAAAATACTGCGCGACGATTGATCAAGGGACACGAAACACCTCTTCAGAACGCGTAAACATTTAACGCGGATTCCGACGTCGCGACGGGTCGCGTGCGGCCAAATTTAAGTTTATTCTCAAAATCGGATGCACACGCTGACGTATTCACAACTGCTGAAAGGGAACCGCAATTTTCGAAATCTGCTGGGCGGGCAGTTCATTTCAGAATTGGGGAACTGGTTCAATTTCATCGCGGGCCTGGGGCTGGTGCGTGCGGTGAGCGGAGCTTCGCCAACGGCGGCGGGCATATATTTTGCGTGCCGACTGCTGCCGTTTGCGTTCGCTTCGCCAATAGCGGGGGCTTTCGTTGATCGATTTTCGCGGCGGCAGGTAATGATCGTGACGGATCTTTTACGCGTCGGCGTCGCGTTGCTGTTCTTGATGGTGTCGACCGCAGATGACCTTTGGATCGCCTATCTGGCAATGGTGCTATTGTCGACGTTTGGTGCGTTTTTCGACGGGGCGAAGAACGCTTCGACGCCGAATCTAACCGGGAAAGAGGGGCTGCTGGCGGGAACGGCGCTTATGTTTTCGACGCGCTTTTTGCTGATGGCGGTGGGCTCGGCGCTCGGTGGGTGGACGGCGGCGATGGTCGGTTATGAGGCTGCATTTTTGGTGAATGCGGCGTCGTTCGCTGCCTCGGCATACCTGGTGTGGCTGATCCCGGAAGAGGCGACGCGGGACAAGGAGACGGCGGAACGGAGGGCGGAGGCCCCAACGGTGCGGCCGTCTTTCAGGAGCGAGATGCGCGAGGGGGTGCGTTATGCGTTTCTCAACCATTTTGCGTTCACGATATTGATAATGAATGTGATGTGGGCGACCGGGGGCGGTGCGGTGAACATCATTTTTGAGCGTGCGGGAGGCGTTTACTTTGCGGAGCGCGAGGCGTGGAACCCGGACATGGCGGTGGCGATATTGTGGGCCGCGACGGGGTTGGGGTTGACGATAGGGATGCTGATCGCGCATCGGACGTCGATGATCTTGGACCGGCGCGGGCGGCACAGCACGTTCATCGGCTGGTCGCTGCTGATCCACGGGGTGCTGTTTTCAGCGGCTGCGTTTATGCCGACGTTGTGGCTATTCGCGCTTTTTGTATTTATCTCGAGGGCGATCGTGGGGGTTGAATATGCGATTCAGGAGACGCTTTTTCAGCAGAGTTTGCCGGATTATATTCGCGGGCGTATATCGACGATCGACCGTGGGGCGGAGTTGACGGTGTTCGGCGCGTCGAGCTATTTTGCGGCGCTGGCGATGTTCTATATCACGCCGATGACACTGACGATCATCTCGGGTATTTTATCAGCGGCGGCGGGTATCGTGTGGTTCCTGAGGAATCCGACGGAAAAGCGGTTCAGGGAGTCATCAAAACCTTTTGAATGATCAAGCGGTGATGATGACGGCTTTGGTTCCGGTGAGTTCTGAAAAATCTTTTGTGTAAATGGCATCAACACGGCGGCGTGCGCGGCCGATGGTCTCGACAATTTCTTGCGTTGAAACGAAGCCATTTTCTGTGTGGGCGATGGCCCAGTTTTTGTAATGCGAAGCGCTTGAGAGAGTGTCTTCGAGCATTCGCAGATATTGCGATTTGGTCTCAACAGGAGAGCCAAATTTGCCGGAGCGGACGAGGTCAAGATCCTTCCAGAAATCGTTTCCGCCGCGGAGCCACTCTTCGCGCCACTGTGAGCGTTCCGAATACCCAAGCCCGCCGCCGATGCCTGATACCGGGAGCCGCAGGAACATCAGGTCGGCCGGCGTCTCTGCGATGAAGATGTTTGCGGGTTTGTTTTGGCAGAGATTCTCTTTTGCGTTATTCACCGGTTCCGGCAGAGACATCCACAGGCGACGAAAAACGTTGGTTAGCGGCTGGCGAAGTTCGCGGGTCTCATCTGTGAAAGAAAGGACGTAATCGCCGACTGCCATCGCAAGGCCGGCTCCGATGGCAAAGGCTATGGGCGACTGTATCCGTTCGAGATTGCTTCGCACATTATCGAACCACCAGGCGTCCGTTTCGCCGAACCAGCTTCGCAAAGCGGGGTTATGAAGTTTGTGGCCCGGGACGTAGACGTCTTCAAGTATCTGATTGACGTCGTCGTCGGTCAGTCGTTCCTGGTTGTTTTGAATGACGGAAACGGCCCTGACCCATGCGGACTGCAGCAGGTCGTTCGCAAGCACCTTAACATCACGCCGCTTGAGAAATACGCCGAGGGTCGGGTCAGACGTAAATGGCATCGCAGCGGACGAGAACTTGAGACGCCCGAGTATGTTCAACTCAAATGCGAGCCAGCCGGAAGGGGCGATCTTTGCGGAATAGATCATTGATAACGTTTAGACCACGTGGTCGAGCTGTAAAAATTCCTTGACGATACGGGGATCAAATTCGATCGCAGCCCACTCTGTCAGATATTGCCGTGCTTCGGCTGTTGTACGGGCCTTTCGGCGCGGGCGATCGTCCGTGAGCGCGGCGTAGCAATCCGCCACTCTGAGAATACGGGCGGCGAGCGGTATATTTTCACCCTGAAGCCCGTCGGGGTAGCCTTGGCCGCTCCACCATTCGTGATGCCAGCGGACGAGAAGTTGGACTCCGCGCGAAAAACCGCGGCGGGCGGTCTGCTGTTCGCCGATGACGGGATGGCGCTGAAGGTCGAGCCGTTCGGCTTGTGTGAGTTCGCGGTTTTCGCGGATGTACGGACGGTTCATCACCATTTCGCCGATGTCATGAACCAATGCAGCATGCTGCATGACGAGGCGATCTTGAGAGGCCATGTGGAACACGCGCCCGAGCTGTTCTGCGATCTCGGCTATGCGCAGGGCATGGGCATGGGTATAGCCTTCGAATTCATC
>JACDAK010000124.1 GCA_013695495.1 Blastocatellia bacterium
ACAAAGATCCGCGACAGCCAGACCCTGCTTGTCGTTACCGGAAACCGTTCGCTGGTAAGTTCTGCGGCGGATCAGGCGTTCTATTTCGACCCCTATCGTGCCGTGTGGCAGGGGGCGGGCCGCTTCAAACTTCTGCGCGAGCTTCAGATCAACATGAACACACGCAAGCCCTTTATCGTGCGGCCTGAGTTCAGAAAGATCGATACGGAATATCGGGATGAGTAAGTTATACGCGTGCATCATTTCACCGGCAACGGAGTCGGCAGAGCTGGCCGTTCTCGCTGAGCAGTTCGCCTATCGCATCGAGTCGATCGAGGGCGGCATTCTGTTTGACGTCAGCGGGCTCGAGAACCGCATCGGCACGCCCGCGCAGATCGCCCGCAGCATCAAGCTCGAGATGGACTCCCGCGGCATCGACGGAGCCTTAGCTGTTGCCGCCAACGCACGAACGGCCGAGCTTTACGCCCGCAGCCGCGAGGGCGTGACCGTAGTGGCAGAAGATGAGCATCTCCCGCTGCCGCTTGAGGCGTTGGGGATAGACGACGACACGCTCAAGGTCTTTCACGCGCTTGGGCTTGAAAGCACGGCGGACCTCAAGGCGATCCCCGAGAACGAACTTATCGCACGCTACGGCAGCGAGTTTCGCTCGACGCTCGACCTCATCGATCAGAACGGACTTCACATCCTAACGCCAAACTTAAAGGAGCACCGCATCACATGGGATCACGGGCTCGACAACGCGGTCGAAGATTTTGAGCAGCTCATATTCATCCTCAGCCACGGCCTTGGAAAGGTGCTCGACGAAACTCAGCATTTCGGCTTCAGCTCAGAACAGCTCGACATCGACCTTTCCCTTGACGATAAAACGACGGCGAATTACAGCATAAAGCTTTCATTCCCCACCTGTGATCGAATCTTCTGGCTAAAGCTGATCAACCTACGCATCGCCAACAACCCGCCGCCTGCTGCGATATCGGCGATCAGGCTCGTATGCCATTTTGCCCGCCCGCGTTCTATCGAACGCGGCCTCTTCGCAGCGACCCGGCCGGAACCTGAAAGCCTTTTGCTGACCGTGGACAAGATCAAAAAGATCGTAGGCAATGAAAATGTCGGCGTGCCCGTTCTGGTCGATCAGCGTCTGCCCGAATCTTTTGACCTCGACGCCTCAAAGCTTCCGCTCGGGCGTGAGCGGACCGATGAGCGCAACATCCGCCCGGTTGTTGCGCTGACGCATTTCAACCCGCCGCTGCTTGCCAACATCACGATCAAAGATGGGCGGCTGACACATCTCCGCACGCAGCATTTCGGCGGTCCCGTCACTGAATACGGCGGTGCGTGGATGCAGTCTTCGCAATGGTGGACGCACGGGTTTTGGCAGCAGATGGAGTGGGACGTCGAGGTGGACGGCAAGCGGATCTACCGCCTTGCCCGGACGGCTGACGGATGGTTCGTGACGGGGGGCTACGACTAGATGTTCTATGAAATGCACACACGTTCAGCGTTCAGCTTTCTCGCATCGGGGTCGATGCCTGAGACGATAATTGAACGTGCGGCCGAGCTCGGCATGCCGGGCGTTGCCCTGCTCGACCGCGACACGGTTTCGGGCGCGGTGCGTTTTCACTGCGACGCGAACGATGCGGGGCTCAAGGCGATGATCGGTGCCGAGATCACGATGGACGACGGCTCTGTGCTGCCGCTTCTCCCGATAGATCTCGCCGGCTATCAGAACCTCTGCAAGATGATCACGACCGTAAAGCTCCGCCACGCCAAAGGCGAGCATTTTGCCACGCGAAAGGACATCGAGGAGCATTCCGAGGGGCTAATCTGCCTGACGGGCGGGGCAGACGGCCTAATCCACCGCAGCATCCGCGCGGGCAACGGCCAGCGCGACCTTGCGTGGCTCAATTACGTATTCGAAAAGCGTCTTTACGTAGAGCTTCAGCGTCATTATCTGCGGAGCGAAGAGGACGTCAACCAGCAACTTGTCGGGCTCGCGCACAAGCTTCACCTGCCCATCTTTGCCAGCAACGGGGCCTACTACGCGCACAAGGACGACCGTGAGCTCTTCGACGTTTTCACCTGTATAAAGAACCATTGCACCATCTACGAAGCCGGCAAGATCTTGTCACAGAACGCCGAGCGCCATCTGAAATCCGCAAAGCAGATGATGCGTCTTTTTGAAGAGTTCCCCGAGGCCGTCGCCCGCACAGAGGAGATCGCCGCCCGCATCGAGTTTTCGATGGACGACGTCGGCTACACCTTCCCCGACTTCCCCGTACCGCCGGGCGAGACGATGGATTCGCTCTTACGCACGCTCGCCGACAAAGGCGCGCGTAACCGTTACGGCACGATAACCCCGCAGGTCAGGACCAAACTCGACCATGAGCTTAACCTCATCACAAAGCTCAAACTCGCCGGTTATTTTCTGCTTGTCTGGGACATCTCGGATTTCTGCCGCTCGCGGCGGATCCTGTCGCAGGGGCGGGGCTCGGCCGCCAACTCCGTCGTGTGCTATTCGCTGGGCATCACCGCCGTCGACCCCATCGCAGGCGAGCTTTTGTTCGAACGCTTTCTTTCAGAGGAACGCGGCGAATTCCCGGATATCGACATCGACCTGCCCTCCGGCGACGACCGCGAGCTTGTCATCCAGCACGTTTATGAGAAATACGGCCGGCGGGGAGCGGCGATGACGGCGAATGTCATTACCTATCGCGGGAAGTCAGCAGTCCGCGAGGTCGGCAAGGTCTTTGGCTTCCCCGAAGAGCAGATCGGGCATCTTTCAAAATCGATCTCACATCACGGCGTGATGGAGTTCGGCGAAATGGTCGAACGCTTCAAAGAGAGCGGCTTTGACCTGAAAGAAGATTTCCGCACACGAAAGTTCGTCGAGCTTTACACACGCATCCTCGACTTTCCGCGGCATCTCGGCCAGCATTCCGGCGGCATGGTCATCTCGCTCGGCAGGCTCGACGGTGTCGTTCCCATCGAACCCGCGTCGATGGAGGGCCGCAGCATCATCCAGTGGGACAAAGACGATTGCGAGCGGCTCGGCATCGTCAAGGTCGACCTGCTCGGCCTCGGGATGATGGCCGTGCTGCGTGATTCGCTCAAGCTTATAAAAGATCACCGCGACGAAACGGTCGACCTTGCAAAGATCCCCATCGACGACAAAGGCGTTTACGAAACGGTGCAAAAGGGCGACACCATCGGCATGTTCCAGATAGAGAGCCGTGCACAGATCAACTTTCTGCCGCGGTCGCGGCCCGAGACGTTCTATGACCTGGTGGTACAAGTGGCGATCATCCGACCCGGGCCCATCGTCGGCAAGATGCTCAGTGCATACATCCGCCGCCGTCAGGGGCAGGAAGAGGTCGACCACATTCATCCGTGGCTCGAATCCACGCTCAAACGCACGCTCGGCGTCCCGCTCTTCCAAGAGCAGCTGCTGAGGATGTCGATGATCATGGCTGGCTTTTCCGGCGGCCAGGCCGAAGAGCTGCGGCGTGCGATGGGCTTTAAGCGTGCCGACAAACGCCTTGCAAAGATCGAGCAGAACCTGCGAGACGGCATGACGCGCAACGACATCGACGAAGAAACGCAGGATCGTATCGTCCACAACATCACGGCGTTTGCCAACTACGGCTTTCCCGAATCGCACGCCGCAAGCTTTGCCCTGCTCACCTATGCATCGGCTTATCTAAAAGTCTATTACCTTGCTGAATTTACGACGGCTCTGCTCAATAATTATCCGCTCGGCTTCTACGTTCCGGCGACGCTGATAAAAGACGCACAGCGGCACGGGCTGCGGTTCAGGCATGTCGACGTCAACCGCTCCGATTACCTCTTCAAGATCGAAGAGGCCCCCGGCCCGGGCAGCGAGGGCGTGGTCCGCATCGGGCTTAAGTACGTAAAAGGCTTGCGTGAGGACACGGCACAGGCGATAGCCGCCGAACGCGGTGCGTATTCCACCGAAACAGGGACCGAGAGCCCCTATACCTCGGTCGAAGACCTCGTCCGCCGCGTTCCGCTCATAAATAAGAAAGAGATAAGGGCGCTCAGCCTTGCCGGGGCGCTCAATTTCGACAACGCCGTCCACCGCCGCGAGGCCCTGTGGCAATCCGAACTCGCAGCCCGCCCCAACGGCGAGCTGTTCCGGCCCGAAACGCCGCCCGCCGCCGACGCTTTCCTGCAGAAGATGACCGAGTGGCAGGCGATGGAAGCCGATCTGCAGGCGATGAGCATCACCATCGGCAAGCACCCGATGGCGTTCCTCCGCAACGACCTGAAGAATAACGGCGTGATCTCCGCGATAGAAACGCACGGCCTGCCGAAACGCGAGATAGTGACAGTGGCGGGTGCGGTGATCGTCCGTCAGCGGCCGGGCACGGCGAACAGTGTTGTTTTTATCACTATGGAAGACGAGACGGGCCACTCGAACTTTATCGTGATGCCCGACGTCTTTGAGCGGTTCCGCCGGGTCATCACCCATCATTCCTATTTGCTTATCAAAGGGATCTCAGAGGAAGGCAATCTCATCAAGGCGCTTTATTTCGAGCCGATCACTGCGTTCATGGCAGAGATCGGGTCTCACGACTTTCACTAAACAAAAATGACCCCGTCTGCGATGCGATCGAGGAGGTGATCGCAACTCAGACGGGGCCCGGTAAGAAAGCCACAAAAAGCTTAGGTACCGGGAGAGGGCCCTTAGGCCGATGCTCGTTTGGACGAAGTATCTGAATCGGTCTCCGACTGCGATTCAGTCGACGACTGGTTCTGAGACCGCTGAACCCGGATATTGTTCTGAACGTTATGCACGCCCGAGCATTCTTCCGCAAGGTCCTCAGCCCGCCGCTTGGAATAGCGGTTATGCACCTGCCCGGAGAGCGTCACCTCGCCGTCCGAAACTTCGATCTCGATATCCGAAGCGTCAAGATAATGATCATCCGCCAGTCTTTCGCTGACGTCATCTTTTACGCGGTCGTCCGAGCGTTTATAGCCCTTTGGTCCGCGTCCGCGATGGCTTTCGCCGCTGCCGCCGAACCCGCCTTCACGGCCGTAGCTCTGTCCGCCCCATCCCTGATCACCGTATCCCTGCGATCCGCGGCCTTCGTCGCGGTATCCGCCTGAGCGCCAGCTACCTTGTTCATGGCCGCCGTGCGAACGGCTTCGGTCTCCGCCTTGGGAACCCCTGACGTACTCGTCGCCGCTATATCCGCCGCCGCCGCCCGAGCGCCAGCTGCCCTGTTCAACGCCGCTTGAGCCGCCTATCTTTGTTCCGAAGCCTCCTGAACCGCCGAAGCCCGGAGTGCTTGCCCCCGAATCGCCGCCAAATCCAGGGGATGACCGCCCATAGTCTTCGTCATATCCGCCACTTCGTTGCGAATGGCCGAAGTCCCGATTTTCGCGGTACTGACCACCGGACCTGCCGAATTCCGGCCCTCCGCCTTCGCTCGGCCTCCAGGATTGGCTTCTTTCATCTCGCTCTCGCTCAAAATCATTTCCCCAATCTCCACCGCGTCCGCCCGACGAGCCTGAGCCGCCGCGTCCGCCGCGATGTTCACGATCAAAGTCACGTTTTTTTCCGTTTCCCATATTCGTTGCCTCCTTGATATCTCCTAAGCTGCTCCGTGGTGTATCAGTGTCGCATTACTTATGCAGACGATCCGATCCGCCGATCTTCACCAGCTTGTTGTAAACGCCGAGGAGCAGGAATGGTGCAACCCACTGGCCTAAAAAGTGAGCTTTCTCTTCCTTTCCGCTCAATTCAAGTATCAGTGAAGTTCCGATGGCGCCGACTGCGGCCCATAGAAACAGGTCCGACGGCAATTTTGCCGTTTGTTCTTCTATCGTTCGGGCAATCGTTCCCTCTGTATGCTCGCGAGACATCTGCTGCCCGCCGCTGCCTTCAGTTCCAAATGTACTTTCGCTCCGCTGTGATTGTGTTCCTGTCTGTGCCATATTCTTAACCTCCGATGTTCGAATAAAATGCTTTGGCGCGCATAGCTTCTTACCGCAACGAACCCCGCCGCTGACGGTCACCCTCTTATGCTTACGATGTGATCAGGTCAAATGGGAATTACCGTGTACGAGTCGGCATGGGCCGGGTTGTATAAGAGCAAAAATGAAGGTGGCCGGGTCGCCCACGGCCACCCACCCTTCAGGTATCAAACGACATCTGAATACCCGCTCACGCATCGCGCCTCTACGACGAAAAGTTAATAAAAAGATCTCGCCGCTAGTACGTGAACGAGCAATCCTGATTATAGAAGCCAGGCGTGCGAAGTTTGTGTTCCAGCCTACATTCTTCTGCAAAAGTTGATCTCCAGGTCTCACCCAGGGGAATTAAGCGTCGAAGTGCCGCCGACAAGCTGATTTACCTCGCCGACAAGTTGATGAGCCGAGGCGGCCGAGTATCCCGCCGCATTTCGTTCCCGCTATGTTATTAACTGCAGAGGGAGATTTGCGTAGATTCCTGAGATCGGCGCGTGATAGAATGAGGGTCCCCGTTGTTCCTCCAGGTTTCGGGGAAGAGAGCCGCAGGCGCCCTCGGGCTGCACACGGCTCTCATTCTATTTTGCAGCGCAAAAAGGGACGCGGCCGTTCAGCTGCGTCCCCACTTTAATGCTCAGGAATCTTCTAGCGATAGATCGATTCGCCGTGATGAGTGTTCCGCCATTCGTTTTCGAAGTAGTCTGCGTCTTCATCGTTGCGTGGCTGAACACCGAGGACGGTTCCGCCTTCTTTGATGCCTGATTCGTATTCTTTAGCCCTGTCTTCGGGAATGCCCCAGCCGATGAGTGCACCGGCGAGTCCGCCCGTAAGCCCGCCTGCCCCTGCTCCTGCAAGTGCGGCAGCCAACGGCCCTGCGATGACCAGT
This sequence comes from Blastocatellia bacterium, assembly GCA_013695495.1. Taxonomy (GTDB): domain Bacteria; phylum Acidobacteriota; class Blastocatellia; order Pyrinomonadales; family Pyrinomonadaceae; genus OLB17. The sequence continues at coordinate 6,878 of JACDAK010000124.1, forward strand.
CCGGCTCCCGGAAGAACGACACTAGTGCCGATCGCAGCGATGCCGCCGATGATCGCCCCAAGCGTTCCGCCAACCATAGATCCGACACCCGTGCCTTCCATGGCCTTCGTTCCCAGCTCAGAATTGTCGTCACCGCCCCAATGAGTGTCGCGCGTCTTATCGCTCATCATTACGTTGATATCGTCTTCGCTATATCCTCTCTCGCGAAGCGAACGATACGCTCCTTCCGTCGACTCGCGATCGCGGAACATACCCGTGAGCATTCCGCTACGCTGTTCTCCCTTACTGGTACCCTGATTATTCATATAATTGTCTCCCTTTTATTGATTTACCCTACTCGTGAATCTAAATGAATTCCTAACTCTATTTCGGAAAGCGTCTGTGGTCGGTATTGGAACATACAAACAACTCTTCGCCCGATAAATAGGATTAGGCGCTATGCTCTGCGCAGACCGCAGCCCGAAGTACGGGACGCCCGTACTTTTCTCTGGCGATGAGGTGAACTATGATGCTGTCCTGGATTATGAGTCAATCGGCGAAAGATTTATTCACGGTTCCTACACATCCGATGTTGGGCCGGACGGACAGGTCAGGGGCTTTTACGCCATGATCAATGACCTAACGGAGTTGAAGCGATCAGAATCAGCGCTTCGAGCAAGCGAGCACCGTATGAGGCTTTTGGCTGAGAATGTGCGCGACTATGCGATCTTCACCACAGACGAGGAGGGCGTTATCGATACGTGGAACATTGGTGCAGAAAACATTTTTGGGTACAGAGCGGAAGAGATCTTAGGGCAGAACGCGGAGGTGCTCTTCACAAGTGAGGATCGTGCGAGGGGCATCCCTATGCGTGAAATGAGGCTTGCGAAACGCAACCTAAGAGCGGCAGACGAACGATGGCATGTGCGGAAGGATGGTTCACGATTTTTTGCGAGCGGTGTGGTGG
>JACDAK010000038.1 GCA_013695495.1 Blastocatellia bacterium
CCTGGGGGAGTGAGGTGATCACACCGTCGGGAGTGGTCTGCGGGTACGCGTTTGAAAACATCGCACCGCTGACGACAGCATACATCAGAAAGGCAGCTAACTTTGTTCGAAAATACTTCATAGTTACTCGAGTTCTACTATTGCGCGAAAGTATGGTCGGGGTCTTGACCTGCTAACGGGTTTGATGCCGCATTCCCAAGTTCTTCGCTGAATGGTTATTTCGCTTATGGTTACACCCGATTCGATGACGTTGATCTCGCAAAGTTTGTCCAATCTTGCTTTGCAGTGGTTTCGCCGGAACGTCTCTTATACTGCTCAAACAGTGTTACAACAGCGTTCCTTGCAGCACAAAGGCTGCAATCGAAAAATAAATAACAATTCCCGTAACGTCCACTAGTGTCGCTACGAACGGCGCCGACGAGGTGGCGGGATCGAGTCCGAGCCGACGCATTACGAACGGGATCATCGACCCTGAGATCGTGCCCCAGAGGACGATGGCCACCAGCGAAAGAAAGATCGTTGTCGCCACGAGCAGGTAGTGTTCCGAGTAGTTGAAGAACCCCAGCCTCTGCCAGAGAGCGACCCGCAGGAAGCCGATCCCTCCGAGTATCAGCCCGAGGGAGAGGCCTGCGAAGATCTCGCGGCGCATGACATACCACCAATCGCGAAGATTCAGCTCTTTCAACGCCATTGCTCGAATGACGAGGGTGGCTGCCTGCGATCCGCTGTTGCCGCCCGATGAAATGATGAGCGGGATGAAAAGCGCCAGCACGACCGCTTGTGATATCTCATGTTCGAAATACCCCATAGCGGAGGCCGTCATCATTTCGCCGAGGAAAAGAATGATCAGCCAGCCGGCTCGTTTCTTTATCAAGGTGAGCAGTGGCGTGTCGACGTAAGGGAGGTCTAGTGCTTCGAGACCGCCGAACTTCTGGATGTCTTCAGTGGCTTCCTGTTCGGCAACATCTAGAATGTCGTCGCTCGTCACGATACCTATAAGGACGCCATCCGAATCCGTTACGGGAAGCGCCGGGAGGTCGGCGTCACGGAACACGGCAACAGCATCTTCCTGTGCATCAGTCGCACGCAAGGCGACGAACCGGTTATTCATTAGGTCCGTTACACGTGCGTCGAGCGGAGCAAGCAGGAATGCTCGCATTCGGATGTCGTCGATCAGCTTTTCGGCGTCGTTCACGACGTAGATCATGGTCAGCGTTTCGCTGTCGCGTCCGCGTTGGCGAACGTGGTCGAGCACCTGCTGCACCGTCCATGACGGGTGCACGGCGACGTAGTGCGGCGTCATTAGCCGCCCGACGCTGTCGTCGGGGTAGCCCAGCAGCTGAATAGCTTTGGAACGTTCTTCATCCGAGAGAAGTTCGAGCAGCCGTCTTGCAGCCTTAGCCGGAAGCTCCTCAAAGAGCCGCGTCCGGTCGTCGTCCGCCATTTCATTGAGAATGTCGGCAACTTCGCTGTTGGCGAGCGATTCGAGCAGTTGGCTTTGTTCGGTATGTGGGAGATATTCAAAGGCATCGGTCGCCAGTTCGCGCGGCAAACATCGGAAAATGAGGGCGCGGTCCTCCATCGTTTCGGTGCGCGAGAGTGCATTAGCGATGTCCGTTGGCGGAAGTTCGCCCAGAACGCCACGGATGGCGCTGAGGTCCCGCTTTTTAATGGCATCGGCCAGTGCCGGTTCGAATGATTCCATTAGCCTTGCTCGTTAGGTAGACGTACTTCAAGGAAATAAGCCCTGAGGGCTTCGCCAATCGTCTAACGACAATAAAGTTTTCAGTTTAGCGTAAATTCCGAGGAAGCTAAAACATTCTCGATCTGATCGCAGGCGGCGTTGATTCCGTCCTCCGAACGGACTGTCTCGCTGAGCGTGCGGGCCTTTTCGGCATAGCGTTCATTTGCGAGGATCTTGGCGAGCATCTCGGCAGCAGTTCCCGCGTTGTAGCGGTCGCGGGTGACGATCTCAGCAACCCCGTTGCGGCGGCAGCGCGCTGCGTTGTCCTGCTGATCGTGACCGTAGGGCATTATGAGGTGCGGAACGCCTGCCCTGAGCACCTGGCCCGTGGTCCCGACACCGGCTTGGTGGACAACGCACGCCGCACGCGGGAAAAGCTGGGAAAACGGCGCGTAGTCAAAACCAACGATCTCATCCGTGAGCCCGGCGGGGGCCTCATTGAAAACTCCGTACAACATCACCGCGCGCCTATTCAACGATCTCGCAGCCTTGATGCTCTCGGTGAAAAAATCGCGCGGGTCCATTACGGCCGCCGAGCCCAGTGTGAAGACGATAGGCGGCTCGCCGGTATCTAAAAATGCACTCAGTTCGGGTGGCATGATGCCGGTGTCGGCGGCGCCGTCGTAGAAGCAAAATCCGGTTTGCTCGGTTTGCGTAGGCCAGTCGGGCTGTTTCTCTGCTAACGCTTTGGAAAAAAGTGCGAGGTGAATATGCGGCGAGAATTTGCCGTCGAAGATCGGGTCGTGGTTTTCGCCGTGTCCAAGCTTGCGGCGAAACTCGCGGTACGGGGCATACCAACTTATTGTGGTCAGTTTTGCGATGCCGAACAACGCGCGGTGGAACGCGGGCCCCATAAAGCGAAGGTTCTCGAGCCACGTCATTTGCGGCGGAACGGGTGGATCCGTAGCGGAAAAGAATGAGATCGGAGCCAAACTGGTCGAGATCCATTTGATCCCCGTCGTTTCCACAACCGAATTGGCGGCGAAAACCACCTCGCCTGTGATGAGCAGATCAGCACCGTCGATTGCAGCGATAATGTCGTCGTACATCTGACGCGTTGCCGGCATTATCAAATTGCGCAAGATCATTTCGGTGCCCGTCTTGGTGTCCATCAACAGCCGGCCGAGTTCGGAATCCTGCGGGTCCAAATGCGGAGCCATTGGTGCAAAACTTAGGCCGGTCAGCCCGATCTTCTCCCGATACCACTCCATGGCCGCGATGGTTACTTTATGTCCGCGAGATCTGAGTTCCAGTCCGAGCGCTATTTTGGGGTGGATATCCCCGAGTGAACCAAATGTGGCGAGGACGATATTTGCCATCTTGATCGAAAAGGTGAAGGTCAGTCCGTTGACTCGTCGACAGATTCTTCGCGAGCCACACGCTCTTCATTGAGAACGCTCACGCGGCCTTTTGTCTGTGAGCGGACACCGAGGAAGAACGCAACACAGCCGAGGGCGATACTGACGAAAGCAGCGTCGTTGCTGCCGTTCCACAGAAAATAACCTCCGAGCAGTGCGAACACGCCAGCGGCAGCCTGAAAAATGCGTTCGAGTGTCATCCTGCCTTTCTGGCCACCTCTTTAAAGCTGTCGCCTCTGAACAAGCTGCGAATTGCGCTGAACATGCGCCTCGCTGCACGCAGCATCTTGGGCATGAACCAGAAGAATATGATGAGGAAAACGCCGAGCACGAATGCGATCACCACCGGTGCGAAGACGGCGAGAAAGACCCCCGCGAAGGCGATCACATCCTCTATTAACGATAGGATCGAATTTGAAAAAGGTTCAGGCGAGAGGTTTGCACCGGCTCGCACTGCTGCTTTCGTCGTGTGCGATGAAAATGCGAGGCCGCCGCCGATAAGAAAAGCCGGAATGGCAACGCTCGAATCGAGATCGAAGGTGGCGGCATAGGCGACGATAGCCCCTGCTGGGATCCGGATGAACGTGTGGATCACGTCCCACACGCTGTCAAAGTAGGGGATCTTGTCTGCGAAAAATTCGATGAGGTAAAGTGACCCTGCGATTCCGATTATCCACCAGTTATCAAGAACATCGAGCCCGCCCGGGAGTTTCGTCAAAGCGAATTTCTGCAACAACCCAAGCACCGATACGGTGGCGTAAAGATTTATGCCGCTGGTCCATGCGGAACCGAGTGCTAGGCTAAGTGTTGCAAACCATTCCATTGTCGGGGTTTCTTAGAGACCTAACGTCATTGATTCAGTGAGGACTCAAGCTCATCGGCCTGAACGACGATCGCCGGCAAAATTTACGCAGTTCAACGCTTCATATTCATCGATATTTACCGATGCGGCCTCGCTATCGCTGTCGAAAAAAAAGTAACTAGGACTTTGGCCTGATGAACGTTCAGAAACGTCCTTCAGCAATTGAACCTTTCCGCCTTCGACCGTGATCAATAAAAAAACTTCAATATCGTAACATAACTCTGAGCAGCTCGTTACGAATTAACCTCATCACTGTTTTCGGCTTCTTCGCCGTCTTTTTTCATACCAAACTTCTCCAAGCGGTACTGTAGCGTGCGGAACGTGAGGCCGAGTAGTTTGGCTGACTTGGTGATGTTGTTGTCGGTGCGGTCCATCGCCTGCATGATAAGGCTGCGTTCGACGTCTTCGAAGTTTACGCCTTCGGGCGGGAGTTTGAACTGCGAGTCGCCGCTGACGTTTGCCGGGCGTGTGCCCTGCGTCATCTCCGGCGGCAGGTCCTCGAGTGTGACGGTGTCGTTTTCACACAGCAAGATGGCCCGCTCGAGAGCCGATTCAAGCTGACGCACGTTACCGGGGTAATGATAATCAGTGAGAAGCTTGCGTGCCGCGGAATCGAACGAAATATTCCGCTTCGTGCCGCGGGTGTGCTTTGTCACGAAATAGTCGATCAGCACAGGAGCGTCGGTCGCTCGCTCGCGAAGCGGCGGGATCTCTATCGATAACACGTTGAGCCGGTAATAAAGGTCCTCGCGAAAGCGCTTTTCCTCCGTCATTTTGAGTAGGTCGCGGTTTGTCGCGGCCAGAACCCGGACGTCAACTGGAATCTCTTTGACCCCGCCGACGCGACGTATCTCCTTTTCCTGCAACGCTCGCAGCAGCTTTGCCTGCAGGGCGATGTCGAGCTCGCCGATCTCGTCAAGGAAAAGCGTTCCGTTGTTGGCGATCTCAAACAAGCCCTTCTTTTCAGCGACTGCGCCGGTGAACGAGCCTTTCTCGTGACCGAAGAGTTCGGATTCCAAAAGATTCTCGTTTATTGCCGCACAGTTTACTGCCTGAAAAGTCTCGTTCGAGCGCAAACTGTTCTTATGCATTGAGCGCGCAATGAGCTCTTTACCGGTGCCGCTCTCGCCGCGGATTAGGACGGTTGAGTTTGATTTCGCGATCTTCAGAATGAGCTTTTTAACCTTATCCATCTCCGGGGATTCGGAGACGATCTCGGTATCAAGAGCGGTGAGCTTGTTCAGCGAACGCGAAACCGTATCGAGCAGCTTTTCACTGTCATACGGTTTCTGCAGGTAATCAAACGCTCCGAGCCGCAATGCATCAACGGCCGAATCTACCGAGCCGTGTGCCGTTAGCAAGATCACGATTATCGATTTGTCGAAATTCGTGAGCTCTTTCAAAAGATCGAGCCCGGACATGCCTGTCATCTTGAGGTCGGTGAGGACCAGGTCAAACCGACGCGATTCGACAAATTTCATCGCCGCCTCGCCCGAGCTCGCCGTGGTTACGTCATAGCCCTCGCCGGACAATATCGTCTCCAGAATCTCGCGTTGATTCTTTTCGTCGTCAACTACCAGTATTGATTTACGTGCCATAAAAAAAACTACTCATTCTCTATGTTCTAGCTTCCTTTCCAGTGCCCTGTTTCTCATCGGCCTCTTGTTCGGGGTCGTGAGCTTCCTTTTCGACTCCGGATTCCTCGTCAAGGATCGCATTAATTGCGCCGCCGACAAGTATTACCAACGCAGTAATATACAGCCAAAGCAGCAAAATGATCACTGCGCCGAGCGATCCGTACGTTGCGGCATAAGTGTCAAAGTAGCTCAAATAAACGCGAAAAGCGATGGAAAACAAGATCCACAATATTACACCGATCACTGCCCCGGGCGAGATCCACTTCCACTCGAACGGAGCATGGTTCGGCGCAAAGTTATAGAGTAAAGCGAAAGCAAGCAGTAATGAAGCAAGCACTAGCAGCCACTCCATCGCCTCCAGTAAAATAGGGATATCGATCGGCAATATCGTAGCGATCATCTGCGAGCCGTAAACTACCGACGCCAGCGCGATCAAGATCAATATACCGAAACCGAGGGTCAGCAGCAGGGAGGTTCCGCGTGCCTTGAACCACGACCTCTGTTCCTTCAGGTTATAGACCTGATTCAGTGCGTTCCTAATGGTATCGACACCGACGGACGCCGACCACAATGTGATAACAAGTCCTAGCGTGAGTTTGCCGCCCCCTGCGTTGGCCGTCACTTCTTGAAGCGTCGATCGAACCAGTTCGAACGCCGATTCGGGCATGACCTGACCCAGAATGGTGAAAAGCTCCTGCTTCATGTCTGCCCGATCGCTCAAGATGAAGCCGAACAGCGTCATCAGAAACAAGAGCAATGGAAACAGTGCAAAAGTGAAATAGAACGCGACCTGCGCTGCGTTCCCTAAGATGTCGTCGTCAGTGATCTTCTGATATAAACGTTTAACAAACTCCTTCGAAGCGATCTTCATCCTCGTTCCCCCTTGTATATGTTAAGCCGACAACTGTCTGGCTTCTGAAGCTTCGGAGCTTTTAGGCAGCCAAAGCAAAAATGTCGTTCCCTCTCCTACGGTTGACTTTACGTCGATCGTGCCGCCGTGCACGTCGACGATCTTTTGAACTATCGCGAGCCCCAGCCCGGTTCCGGTCTCTTTCGTTGAGAAATACGGCTCAAATATCTTTGACAGGTTTTCCTTAGGGATGCCGCTGCCGGTGTCGCTTACTTCAAAAGCCACCATCGCGGCGTCCTTATCGGGCGTGATCCTCACGGTAAGTGAGCCGCCGTCGTTCCCCATCGATTGCACCCCATTAATGAAAAGATTATTGAATACCGAGCGGAGAAACTCAGGGTCGCCGCTGATCTCGTCTACGTCCTCGTGCTCGATAATGCTTATCGTGATGTTGCTCTCGGCCGCTTGTCCCTCTACGAGTCTGATCGAATCTTCGACGACCGACCGGGCATTGATCGGCCTTAAATTTACGTTTGCCGGGCGAGAATAATTCAGGAAGTCCGAGATCTGCTGATTTATTCGGGCGACCTCATCTTTTATTTGCCCGATCAGCTTCTTGAATGTGACCGAGCGGTCCTCGTTCTCGGGTGAGAACTTGGATCGAAGATGATCCAGCGTCAGATTAATGTAGTTCAGTGGATTTCGAATTTCGTGTGCAATTGCAGAACCCAGGCGGCCAATTACGGCGCTTTTCTCCGCCTGCTGCAGCTGTTCTTCCAGGGCTTTCGATTTTTCGAGCTCGGCGGTCATTTCATTGAAACGCTGGGCAAGACGGCCCATTTCGTCGGAACGCGTGTCGTCCGGCACGCGCACCCCGAGGTCGCCGCTTGCAACGCGCCGCGCGGCGTCTGAAAGGTTGACGACAGGGCGTGTGAACCGCCATACGAGCAAAAAAGTTACGAGTGTTGAAATTGACAAGACAACGAGCGTCACCACCAGCGGCTGGGCGGCTCGGGCGGCGCCTTCGCTGCGGTCATTGCTGAGTATGACCATGACATACCAGCGGCCCTTGCTCGTTTCGATAGGCAGGGCGTGTGCCTCGTCATCGACCATCTGTTCATCCGGGGAGCGAACGTTGGGGAAATTTGCCAGATCCTGGCCGATGCGACCGCCTTCCATTAGCGGCGGCAGGTCGGCAAGTTCTGAAAGCTGTTTGTAAACAACGTCACCTTCGTCATTGACGATCGGAAGGTAGTTAGGGTTAAGACTGTCGGAAATGTCCCATTCGTTATCGATAATGAGAATGTCTCGTACGCGCTGTCGCGCATCGTCGTCAAGAAACGCCTGGCCGGGCTGCGCAAGTATATCCTGCAGCCGGTCGTTGCCGGTGAGGCTATAAACACCGAGGGCAAAGCCATCGACCAAGGCACGAGCTTGGGCGTCGCGCAGTTCGTTGTTCTCTTCCTGTGTCAGCAGGTTGAGATAATATTGAACGCCGAGCGTCACCACGAGCATTACCGCGAGGATGAGCAGCAGGCGGCCGCGAAATGTGTTGAAAAAGTTCACTTGAAAAGCAAAACCCCGAATATTCTTGCACCCTTGTTGTAAGCGGTGTTATATTGATTTTTAGCTATTTCGCTAAGTTCCGCAATTTTAGCATTTTCTTTCCCGCGGAACTTTTCGGTTCCTCAATATACATTTACATCTCACTTATTTCGCCTGAGGTAGAACATGAAGTTTATGCAACCCGAAAACCGTTTTTCCAGGCTCTCCGTCTCTCTCTTCCTCATATTTGCTCTCTGTTATCCCGCCCTCGCATTTCAGGCCAAGAAACCACCGGCAAAGCCCGCGGCGAAAACCCCGGCGAATCCTGCTGCAAAGTCGACGGCCGCGGCGAAGGCAAAGCCCGTTGCCAAAGCTCTCGCGAAAACCGCGCCTGCAAAGACGGCTGCTGCCAAGAAGGCTGAAGAGCAAAAAAAGGCATCCGCCAAAGCAGCTCCGCAGAACAGGGAAACGCCTGCGCAACGCCGTGCAGCCGAGGCCCGCAGAAAGAAAGAGGAAGAACGCCGGCAAGCGGCATTGGCCGAACAGCGCCGCCGCGAGCAAGCCGCTCGCGAAGCTCGGGCTCGCAAACTCGCCTTTGAACGCGGCCTGAAAGATGAGGCTGCGGTGAACATTCTGAGAGACTCGACCGAAGGCGAAGACATGAACATTCGCCGAGTCGCGGTTAACGCACTTGGCGATCGCGCGGGAACAGTTGTCGTTATGGACGCGGTCACGGGCCGCATTCTAACGATGGTTAATCAGGAATGGGGCATCCGGCATGGATTCAAACCGTGTTCGACCATAAAGCTCGTCACTGGCGTCGCGGGTCTCAATGAGAATCTGATCAACCCCGATGGCAATATCATCGGCAACTCGATGCAGATGTCGCTCGACGACGCGCTTGCCTATTCAAATAACGTCTTTTTCCAGCGCGTCGGTGTTCAGATG
>JACDAK010000130.1 GCA_013695495.1 Blastocatellia bacterium
CCGTCAACCGCGTGGTCCCGCTTGCTCATTTGGGACAGGGCGAACTGCGATTTCAGGGAACTGGCCCAAGTTGTACTAACGGGATGTGCGCGATCCCGCTGGCAGAATTCAATCAGATTTTTTCACAGATCAATGGGGCTAACCCGGCAGCTCTTTCGGTTCTTTCGAGCGCGGTGTCGCGATATCCGTCGAATAACACGATCATTGGCGACGGAATCAATACGGGCGGATTTCTTTTTAACTCGCCAACGTTGTTGAAGCAGAACACGCACATAGCAAGGTTTGACGTCAACTTGACCTCGAATCAGCAGTTGTTTGTACGGGGAAATTATCAGTGGGACACGCTTGCTGGTACGTCTATGTTTCCGGACACACCTGCGACCAGCACCTGGACGCATCCCTATGGGTATGTGATCGGGCATAACTGGAGCATCAGCTCCAATAAAGTAAACAATTTCCGATATGGGCTGACCCGTCAGGCATTTAGTGTACAAGGTGACTCGTCTGACCCGAATATCAGTTTCCGATTTGTGTTTTCGCCACTGCTTTTTGCCCGGACACTGAGCAGGGTGACGCCGGTACATAATATTACGAACGATTTCACCTGGATCAAGAATAGTCACACAGTTCAGGTTGGAGGAAACGTCCGCATTATTCGGAATCAGCGAGATAGTTTTGCGTCCGCGTTCGACTCGGCGGTAACGAATCCGTCGTTTTACCAGTCGTCAGGTGCTGTCGTCAACCAGCGGATCACCCAGTCCGGATATACAATAGCGGGGGGCAGTATAGCGTCAGTGCAGGCTGCTGCAACCGCCTTGATCGGAAGGTTTTCGCAATACAGCGGCAACTTTACTTACGACCGCGACGGAAGCGTTCTGCCTGCTGGGACGCCGTCGTCGAGGAACTTTGCGACCGAAGAATACGACGTTTACGTTCAGGACATCTGGAAGGCTCATAGGACACTTACACTTACGTTCGGACTGCGGTATGCATTAAGCAGGCCGGTATACGAAAAAGAGGGCTTTCAAATCGTTCCCTCGGTGCGGCTCGGAGATTACTTCGAGCGCAGAACGGCATCAGCTGCTCTCGGCGTTCCGTATAACGAACCGATCCAGTTTCAACTCGGTGGGCCCGCGAACAATGATGCCCCGGGTTTTTACAGCATGGACTGGAACAACTTTCAGCCGAGAGTAGCGTTTGCGTGGACGCCGAATATAAAGGGAAGGTTTGGCCGCTTTTTGTTTGGTGAAGAAGGGGACTCGGTATTCAGAGGTGGAGCCGGGATCACGAATGACTATTTCGGCGGACAGTTAGCTGTTAGTTTCGATGGCCTATCTACGATCGGATTCACAAGCAGCACGACTATATCTGCAAATACGTACAACGTAACAACCAATCCGGCTCCGTTGTTCACCGGATTTAACCAGGATGTGCGTTCGCTGCCCGGCATTCCGGGGGCTCCGCCTCTTCGGTTTGATACGCCCGCTGACGAAAGAACTCGAATTGAAACCTCACTTGACAGTACGATCCAGTCGCCGATTCATTATAGCTGGAATGCTTCTTGGGGACGTCGTCTTCCGAAAGGATTGTATCTAGAATCATCCTACGTAGGACGCAAGGCACGCAATTTGTTTGGAGCACGTGACATCATGGCTTTGAACAATCTAGTTGATCCGGTATCGGGAATGGACTGGTACACCGCCGCAGGCCTCCTGGTAGATGCTCAGAGAGCAGGAGTTCCAATCACCAGCCTTGGAGCCATACCTTATTTCGAGAATCTTTTCCCGAATGCGATGGCGGCACTAGGAGGATTTGGGCTGCCGGCGAATAACAATACTCAGGCGATTTACGGACTTTTCGCTGATGACGGATTTGGAATTCGGGACTACACCTTTATTCAACTGATCATCGACGATAAGACAGAGTTCGGCCTTCCGGTAAATCCGGGCCTTTATCCGAACATGTTCTTCCATCCACAGTACGCAGCATTTTCAGCGTTTGGAACGTTTGCAAAGTCAGACTATCACGGGGCTACAATTACGCTGAGACAGAGACTGGGTGGGATCTTGTCTTTTGACGTGAACTACACTTTCTCGAAGTCGATGGACGACGTTTCGGGTTTGCAGACCGACGGTTCGTTCGGCGGGCAGTTCTTGCTTAATCCGCTTAGGCAGGAAGACAACTACTCCGTTTCGGATTTTGACACAAAGCATGTGGTGAACTCCAACTTCCTGTTCAATGTTCCTATCGGACGCGGACGTGCATATTTTGGCAATATGAATCGCTTTGCCGACTCGGTTGTCGGAGGATGGTCGTTGAGCGGTATTTATCGTTGGAACTCCGGTCAGCCTTTTTCAGTTCCCTTCGATCAGGCACAATGGGCGACTAACTGGAACGTGCAGTCGAACGGTGTAAGGATTAGAGATTTCGATTGGGGCGTGGTTCGTTCCACGCAGAATATCTTCTCTGATCCTCAGGCAGCGTTCAACTCATTCCGGAATGCTCGGCCCGGCGAGACTGGTGAACGTAACACGTTGCGACTTCCCGGATTTCAGTCACTGGACCTGGGGTTGTCAAAGTCTTTCCAAATGCCGTGGAGCGAGAACCATAAGTTCCAGGTTCGAATGGAAGTATTTAACGTGACCAATAGTCAGTACTTCTCTCCGAATAACGTAACTCGAACGACTTACGGCTTGCCGGAAGATCCCGAATCGGCGACTGCACCATCTACATTCGGCAAGATCTTCAGTGCGATACAAGGCGTGCCGCGTAGATTCCAGTTCGGATTCCGCTACGCGTTCTAAGCCGGAGTGATTCACGTTAGCTTAGGCCGAGGCGACCGTCTCGGCCTTTTTTATTGATCAGCGGGCGGCGAAGGAGTCGTTGCCGGTGATTTGGGCTAGGTGGCGGGTGTCGTTTAGGGCGAGGATGCGGATGTTGTTGCGGCCGCGGATTTCGAAGCGGTTGATGCCGCAGTTGGAGGTGACGATCCAAGGAGTTTGTTTGGTATTTGGGCCGACGGCTCCCATTAGGTGCAGGGTCATGAAACAGATGGCGCCGGTGTGTGAGAATACGGCAACGCGCCCGCCGCGGTGATCGTGTAGAATCTGCCAGAGTTGGTCGGTGGTGCGGTGAAGAAGCTGACGGTAGCTTTCCCCTTGCGTTATGACGTGATGGACGCTGCGGTTGACGAGAGCGTAGTAGTCTTCGGGGTGGCGTTCTTTTGATTCGTCGAAAGTCAGGCCTTCGAGCACACCGACGTGGCGTTCGCGGAAGGCGGGAGTGGAGATGAGCGGGATGTTGAGAAGTTCAGCAAGCGGCTCGGCGGTTTGTACCGCCCGGTGAAGATCGCTGGAGTAGACGGCGGTAATGCTTTCACGCGACAATTGCTTTGCGGTCAAAGCGGCTTGCTCCAAGCCCAGATCGGACAGCGGAGTGGGGCCGTGGCCGCCGAAACGGCCCTGCGCGTTGCCGGCAGATTGCCCGTGTCTGATAAGGAAGAGTCTGGTTATACTCACGAATCGATCTTCGTACTCAAGAAGGCGCCGTTTATGCGACGACGGAATCGGTCTTGAGCTTTTCGGTCTGGTAATGCGTCCGCAGAGCTTCGATAAAATCGTTCAACTGGCCTTCCATAACGAGGTCGAGCTGATGTACGGTCATGCCGATGCGGTGGTCGGTGACGCGATTTTCTTTGAAGTTATAAGTGCGAATCTTTTCGGAGCGGTCGCCGCTGCCGACCATGGATTTTCGCTCGGCAGAGAGGATGTCGTGCTGCTTTTGCTCCTCTATTTCCTGCAGGCGGGCACGGAGTACGCGCATAGCCTTTTCGCGGTTTTTGATCTGCGATTTTTCATCCTGCATTGAAACGACGACTCCGGTAGGCAGATGCGTGATGCGCACCGCGGAATAGGTCGTGTTAACACTTTGGCCGCCGGGGCCGGATGAGCAGAACGTATCGATGCGGAGGTCATTTTGGTTAACTTCGACATCGACGTCTTCGGCTTCGGGAAGGACGGCGACGGTAATGGCCGAAGTGTGGATACGGCCGCTAGTCTCAGTTTGAGGAACACGCTGGACTCGGTGGACACCGGATTCGTAACGCATCTTTGAGAAAACGTTGTCGCCTTCGATCATCGCGATGGCTTCTTTGATGCCGCCGACGCCAGTGTCTGCGACTTCCATGATGTCCATTTTCCACCCCTGAGTTTCAGCGTAGCGTGCGTACATCCGCAGGATCTCGGCTGCGAAGAGGGTCGCTTCGTCGCCGCCGGTGCCGGCTCGGATCTCGAGGATGACGTTCTTTTCGTCGTTTGGATCTCTGGGCAGCAGGAGGAATTTGAGGGCGTCTTCCGCGGCGGGAAGCTTATCTTCGATCTCGTCGATCTCGGCCTTCGCCATTTCGCGCATATCGTCATCTTCAACCGCGAGCGACAGTTCCTTTGCTCACGCAAGATCTTCGCGGAGCTTTTTTACTTCGCGGTATTTTTCGACGATCTCGCCGAGGCTGCGGTGCTGCTTCATCAGCTTGGGGTAAGCAGACATGTCGGACATGAACTCCGGGGACGAGATCTGCGCGGTCAGCTCTTCGTAGCTGCGTTCGATTTGGGCGAGCTTTTCAAGCATATGGAATTAGGCCGTTTCGGGCTCAAGCTTAAGCGATTCGTTGAGGGCCTGAATTGCCACCTCGAGTTGAGCGTCGTCGGGCTCCTGCGTCGTGATGTTCTGCAGCCAGATGCCGGGGAGGGTCATAAGTTTGAAGACGGCGCCGGATTCTTTTTTGGCGGCATAGCGGATGACCTCGTAGGACAAGCCAGCTACGAGCGGCATAAGTGCGATGCGGACCACCAGGTTAAGCCAGGTTTGCTCGAACGCAATGACGGAGAAGAGCACGATGGACACGAGCATTACGACCATCAGGAACGACGTTCCGCACCGGGGGTGCTGGCGGCGTTGGGTAGTGGCGTTCGCGGGTGTGAGCTCGAGGCCGTTCTCCCAGGTGTAGACGGTTTTGTGTTCGGCGCCGTGATATTCGAAGACGCGGCGGATGTCTTTTAAGAAGGACATCGAGTAGATCATGGCGACGAAAAAGATCATGCGGATGACGCCGTCGATGAGGTTGAATGCGACCCAGGAATGGGGTTTCGTTTCCCAGACGTACGCGGCGAAGGTGCCCCACCATCCGGCCTCGGGTGCGATGACGGGTGCTTCGGCAAAGCCGAGTGCGATAAATGCTACGTTGGTGAGCAGCAGGGGTGCCACGACGAAAAGGAGAATGTTGAAGCCGAGAGCAAAGAGTATGGAGCCGACGGCGCTTGCGGATTGGCCGGGGGTGCGTGCTTTAGCCGTCGCCGGAATATATACTTTCGCCCGAGATTTGGTGAAGCTTTCGTCGTCGGTGCCTTCGGCGAATGCTAGTCGCGGTTCGGCGGCGGGAGCTTTTTCGCGTTGTTCCTGCTCTTTCAGGTCATCTTCGAAGATCTTAGCTGAAAAGTTGAGGGCTTTGATGCCGAGAGCCATCGTTTGAATTAAGGTTGCACCACCGCGAAGGACGGGCGTGTTCAGCCACTTGTATTTGTCGCTCCACTTCGGCAGTATTTCGGCGGTAGTGACAATGGAGCCGTCGAGTTTGCGGCAGGCGATCGCGTAAGCCGAGGGAGTTCGCATCATGACGCCTTCCATCACGGCTTGGCCGCCGACGATTAGATCGCGTTCGAGGGCGAAGACTGTGTGGATGAAGCGAAGCATTCTAGTGGATCGTGCCTTTTGCATGCTTTTTTGATAGGAAACGGAGCGTTAAAGATGCTTCTCAAAGCGTGTCGCTTTAAATAACGAAACGCCGACTCTTTTGTAGCTTGTCAGCGGGTGTTTGCACCAGAGATCAAGCGGCGCGAAAGCGTCGGCGTTCGTGAATTCTGCTAATGTCGGTCGACCAACATCATTTCGAAGCTTGTGCTCCGCGAGCGTAGCGCCGGTTGAAACGGTCAACGCGTCCTGCGGTGTCTACAAGTTTTTGCTTTCCCGTGAAGAACGGATGGCACTCGGAACAAATTTCGATGTGGAGCTCTTCGCCCATGGTCGAACGGGTTTTGAACGAGTGTCCGCAAGCACACGAAACCGCGATTTCCTGATAGTTCGGATGAATTTCTTTCTTCATTTTCTTTATACCTTCCAGATTGCCGGTAAGGGCAATCCTTAATAATATGCCCGGAGCGGCGGTGAGTCAAGGACACACGACGGGTCTGTCGGTCGCGGGCACTCTATTTTTTGTTAGTTTAACGAGACGTTGGTCGGCGATCTTGTAACTTGCGAGGATGCGGGCGATCTCGGCGTTCAGATCTCTGCGGCTCCGTGCGTCGGGTGTTTTTTGGCCGACGATCATTGTATTTTTTGGCGTGTGTTCGGTGGCGACGAACTCGAAGACCTTGGTTTTGTAGCCATGCTGTTCGAGTACGAGGGCACGGAGGCCGTCGGTCAGGACCTCGGCCGTGCGATCGAGGAGAACGGGGTGTTTTAGAATGTTGTGGAGTTCGGCGGGCGGGGTCATTCCGGCGCGCACTTCGCGGTGGCAGCAAGGTGCGGTGACGACGATGTCGGAGCCGCCGGATATGGCTTTGTAGAGGGCGTCGTCGGTGGCAGTGTCACAGGCGTGAAGTGCGATGAGGATATCGGTGCCCGTCACATCGGTGTCGTCGATCGAGCCATTCACGAACGTAAGGCCTTCGAAACCGCCTGCCTCGGCGATATCAGAGCAGAGTCCGATCAGATCGCGGCGGGTATCGACGCCGGTCATGGTGACGTTGAGATCGCGGGTGTTTCGGAAATAGTCGTAGACGGCGAAGGTGAGATAGCCTTTACCGGAACCCATGTCGATGATGCGAAGGGCGTCTTTTTCTTTGAGCGTAGAGCGATCGTAGAGGCCGGAAACGATCTCGACGAACTTGTTGATCTGCTTCCACTTATCGTTTTGCCGCGGCTTGATCTCGCCGCCGTCGGTAGTTATGCCGAGAGCTTTGAGGTAATAGGCGTTAGGGTCGATTAGGTCCGCCTTTTGACGGTCGTGGCTTAACGACGGCGTCTTGCGGATGGTGGGCTTGCCGACGTTCAAGCGCGAGCTGCGTTTGCCGATGTCGAGCTGAAGGTCATTAGCGGTGGTGAAAAGGTGGGCGTTTCGGAAGCCGGAGTTCAGATGGTCTCGTATCACGGCGACCCCTTCGTCAAGGTCGTAATTCTTTACGATGTCCCGGGTGTCATAGCGAAACTGGACGAATAGTCCCGTGCCCTTTTTTGTTTCTACGAGACGGGCGAGAATTTTTTGCAGATGCTGCTCAGTGCCCTTATAATTACTCAAAGTAAGTTTTACGAACGTTTTCGCGGAGAGCGCCGCCGCAAATTCATGGATAAATTCTTGGATCTTATCGGACATTTCAGAAAGGGTAACACAGATGAAACAAGCAACGAATCAAGTTAAGGTGCCTGTTTTTGCAGAGGCGGTCGCGTATGTTTTAAGAGAATCATTTGACGGTTCGCCTCCGGGCGAGGGTTCGGTCTATTTAGATCCGGGTGTGGGATTTTTTGATACGCTAGGAGGCGTGGACGCCACGACGGCGTCGAGGCTTCACCACGGTTCTACGATCACTGCACATACCGCGCACGCGAAGTTCTACCTCGACAGGCTTTGCGAGTTTATGGAAGGGCGGACAGAGAAGGTGGACTGGGAAGACAGTTGGCTGATCGAAACAGTGAACGAAGAGGAATGGGCCGCGCTGCAGACGACATTGCGGACGTCGTATGAAGATACGATGCGCTGCTTTGCACGCATCGACGACTGGACTGACGACAGGGTCGGAATGGCGATCGGGATGGTTGCGCATACGGCTTACCACCTAGGCGCAATAAGGCAAATGACAAAGGCCGGCGACACAGCTAAAGAAGCGAATGGATAAAATATTTCACCTTGCGTTCCCGGTCGATGACCTGGATGCGGCGCGCCAGTTTTACGGCGGCGTTATGGAATGCCCGGAGGGGCGGAGCTCGGACAAATGGATCGATTTTGACCTGTTCGGGCACCAGATCGTGGCACATTTGTCACCGGGTTCCGGGGGAGTGAAGTCGGTGAATTCCGTGGATGCGGACAATGTGCCGGTTCCGCATTTCGGGGTTTTGCTGGGGATGGACGACTGGAAGTCGCTTGCGGAGAGGTTACGATCGAAGGGCGTCGAATTCGTGATCGAGCCGAAGATCAGATTCGCCGGTGAGGTGGGTGAGCAGGCGACGATGTTCCTTTTGGATCCGAGCGGGAACGCACTGGAATTCAAGGGGTTCAGCGATATGTCCGCAATATTCGCGAAGTAGCTGCGTCCCCGAAATATGCAACAAAGAACAGCCGGATTACTTTTGATTTTAGCGTTCTCGGCGATAGCCGTCAGCGCGCAGGGCAAGTCTGCGACCGACTATTTCGCCCACATGAAAACGCACAGCGAGGTGCTCAAGAAATGGTTAGCTAGCGAGCTTGGGCTGCGGCCGGCCGTAGCGGCGGATGCTGCTTACGACGATCATTAGTGAATTCACGCACAGTAATTATCGGCGGCGGCGTGGTTGGCGCGAGTGTGGCCTATCACCTGGCGGAGCGTGGTGCGGGAGAGGTCATCATTCTGGAGCGGGAGTCGCAGCAGGGGATGGGATCGACCGGCGCGGCGACCGGCGGAATCCGTGCGCAGTTTGAAACTGATATCAATATTCAGATGTCGCTTTACTCGGTCGATTTTTTCAAGAGCATCGGGTTTGATTGCGGGTATGAACCACGAGGGTATCTCTTTTTCGCGACCACCGTCGAGCAGTTTGCGTATCTGACCGCTAACGTTGCTAAGCAGAAGTCTCTCGGCGTGGAGGGCGTTGAAGTTCTGGACTGCTCTGATATTCGAAAGCTAGTGCCAGGGATGAACTGCGATGACATCGTCGGTGGAAGCTTTGGAGCGAATGACGGTTTTATCAACCCGATAGCTGTTATGGACGGATTCACGCGTGGCGCCTTGAGTGGTGGTGCGCAGATAAGATTGAATGTTCGTGTGAGCGGAATAGAGTGCTCGGGTGATAAGGTGAAAGGCCTCAGGACCGATGACGGCGTGGTTGAATGTGACAAGGTCGTGATCTGTACGGGGGCCTGGGCTCGGGACCTCGCCGCGACGGCGGGCGTTGATCTTCCCGTTGAGCCGATGCGGCGGCAGATAGTTTGGGCGCGAGCGGCGCGACCTCTGCCGGAGATGCTGCCGATGGTAATCGACCTCGGTACGGGGTTTCATTTTCGTCCGGCAAAGGGTTCGCGGGATGAGGTATTGTTCGCTTATCCCGATCCGGATGAGGTGCGTTCGTTTGAGCGGACGCTCGTTCCCGAGTTTGTGGCGAAGATCTGCGCGACCGCAGCGTCGCGAGCTCCGTTTTTGGGCGAGGCAGAAGTTATGCTCGAGAAATGCCGTGTCGGGTTATATGAGAATACACCGGACCATCACGCGATCTTGGGCGGGTGTGACATCGACGGGCTTTATTTCGCGAACGGGTTTTCGGGACATGGGGTAATGCATTCGCCGGCGACCGGGCGAGCTTTGGCAGAGATAATGCTGGACGGAGGTGCGAAGTTTTTAGACGTTTCGTGCCTGAGCATCGACAGATTTAAGACGGGCAAACTGCTGCACGAGACGGCTTTTATATAAACAATGACAACTGCGATAGTCCACCATCCCATATACGAAAAACACGACACGGGGCCCGGGCACCCGGAAACGGCGGAACGTTACCGCGTTGCCATTGAGGCACTGCGCGGCGACAAGAAACTATGGGGGCGGCTTGAAGAAATTACGCCCGAGAAGGCCGGGAAAGGTGCCATTCAGGCGGTGCATACTAAAGATCATTTCAAGCGGGTCGAGGGTGCGTTCCTCAACGGACTCGATCGTCTTGATGCGGATACGACGCTTTCGATGCAGTCGTTTGACGCGTCGCTGTTTGCTGCCGGGGGTGCGATCTCGGCCGTAGATGCGGTAATTGAGGGAAGCGCCCGGAACGCTTTTGTCGCTGTTCGTCCGCCGGGGCATCATGCGACCGCGGAACGAGCAATGGGGTTCTGCCTCTTTAATAATGTGGCGGTCGCAGCGCGTTATGCGCAAAACAAGTTCAAAGAGATCGATCAGGTGGCGGTGATCGACTGGGACGTACACCACGGCAACGGGACGCAGGGGATATTCTATACGGACCCAAGCGTCTTCTTTTTTTCCATGCATCAATATCCGTGGTATCCGGGCACGGGTTCGCGGGGGGAAACGGGGCATGGTAAGGGGC
>JACDAK010000138.1 GCA_013695495.1 Blastocatellia bacterium
TTCGTCTGCAAATCTGTTAATTCCATATCAAATCAGTTACCGAACTGTTGATGCGGCCCTATATGAAACATCATCACCAGTCAGAGCCGAATCCAAATACGTCACTGGCCGAAATAAATAATAGATCGCGGTCGACGGAAACAAAACGTACGCGTTACCATCACGTTCCCAAACTTCAGCGTATGTCTGCCGCACCACCGCGTATCCGGCCGCATAAAGAACAATTAGTACAAAGAACGCTACGATCGCCTTTCGTTTCAATTAGAATTCTCCATTCTCAAACATACACCGATGTCTGTGCGACGCAGCCCCATGATACTACGCAAGCTTCGCCTTCGTTCCGAGCTTGGCGAGTTTAATTGCTACAAAGCCGACTGTCACCCCGATCATTACGCCGACGATTGAAAGAGGGAATGCCTCAAGTCCAAACTCGTGTTTCGCTGAAACTCCCGTGCTGCCGTCGAAATTCGGTTGAAGCATTTGGTCTCGAGTAAAGCCTTGAATGAAATGCTCCGCCTCAAATATCATCCAATACACGAAAGGGCAGACCACAACCGGCAACGTGCTCGTTAGAAATCTCGGAATTCGAAGCGATACCGCTATAGCGACTAATGTTGACTAAGACGCGACATAGTAGCCCGTCTTTCCGACGGATGAATAAAACTCCGCTGGCGGCATCCCCATCATCTTGTAAGGATATGAATGAACCAGCGAATTGTGCAGATCGCGGCTTGACCCAGAACGCCAATAAAGCCAATGGATGCAAGTATCGCGAATAGGATTCTGTCCCGACTGCCTTCCAATTTACTTTCTCCGATTAATCATGAGACTCCCGAACATCCCCAATGTCACAATCACGCAAACCCAAGCAAACCAATCCCCAAACCTTACATAAATAGTCTGCGAGCCATCGCTCTTCGTCACGTGCCACACTCGCGTGTCTTCCTGGTAAGACTCAGCGGGGTCGACGACCTTGCCTCGTTCCGTGATGTAGGCGGTGATGCCGACGTTCGTCACACGCATCATCGGCCTGTTCGTTTCCAACGACCGAAACACCGCACTTGCCAGATGCTGTCTCAGGACAGGCGTCGGCCCGAGGTAGCCGTCGTTCGTCATCTCGATCAGCACATCCGCACCCTGCCGCACATACTCACGCGAAAGCTCTCCAAAGTGCGATTCGAAGCAGATCATTATACCTCCCGTCGCATCCCCCAACGGCACAAGGTCGTATTCGCTGCCCACCGAAAAACTCCCTACCAACGCCGGCATAACCGCCTGAAAAGGCGACGGCACAAACTCCCCAAATGGAACGAGGTAGATTTTATCATACTGCGCGATCGCCCTGCCCTCCGGCGAAACCATCACCGCGGAGTTAAAATACCTGTTGCTCGCCGGGTCCGGCTCCGCCGAATTGAACAGCACATTCACATCATGCTGCCGTGCAAAATCATTAACGAAACGCTGAAATTCCACATCCTCCGCATACTGAAAGTTCATCGGCGATTCCGGAAACACCACCGTCACCGGCTCGCCCCCGCTTCGGTCTAACCCAATCAAAGCCTCTTCCGCCAGCTGCACATGCAGTTCCCGAAGTGCAACCCACTTTTGATACGAAAGTCCGCTCATCGGAACATTCGGCTGCAGCGCTACCACTTTCGCGACAACCTCACCATTACGCTCGCTTCCAACATCGACCAGCCAATATTGCAGACCCGCAAACCCGATCAGAATAGCCGCGCCGGCACCCGCAACGGCCAGATCCCCCTTCCGCCGCCTCAGCACCAAAGCCGCAACCACACAGTTAGCACCGACAACGACAAAACCCGTAAGATAAATGCCGCCGATCGACGCCGCCGGAACTCCCCCCGGAACAAAGTATGACAAGAACTCCGGCGCAAACGCTTGCGAATAAGCGATCGCATTCCAATTATTCCCACTCACCCAATAACGCAAGAACTCACCTACCACCCATACGAACGGCACCGCCGCCATCGCCTTTAATCCAAGCCGATCAAACAGCGGCGCCGCGATCGCACCCACCAAACCTACGAACAACGCCGCAACCATGCAAACGCCTATCAGCAGCACATAAGCCAGTATCGGCGGAAAACCCGCATAAGTTATGGGAGCAAACGTCAGCCACCAACACGTGCAAAAAAAGAACACGGTCCCAAACACCCAGGCCGCCACAAAGCTGCGCGCCGCCGAACCCCGCTCCGTGTATAGCGCTATCACCAGGGGCACCAATGCAACGAAACCCAGAAACCACAGTTCAAAATCGGGAAACGCCAATGTGAGTAAGACCGCGGAGACAACGGCGAGTAGCGTATTCGCAAGCGTGGGAATCTTATAGCGAAAGTTTATCTGCCGCATCTAGATCAGTCTAGCAAATTTCTATTTCCCGGGCCCCTCGTTCACTTTGATCGAACGAACCCAATACCTGACCGAATCCCGCCTTCTCAACACAAATTTTGTCATCCTCAAAATGACAATTTCCGTCATTTCCGACTCGCCCTGGGCCCGTCTTCGGTCAGCTTGGTTGAAAACGCATCTCAATGCCGGCCCGATCGGTAAAGACCGGTCAAAACGCCGCGATTGCTCTCACATTCTCGCAGAGCCCGAAACATAGGCGATTTAAAAGGTAGAGAGCCTGGTCGGTTTCGACCAGGCTCTGAAGGAAGGACAACTGAAGGAACGCTCGGAAGGTGATAAGCACAGTGGCGAACTACGCTCATTTGAAGTTGGCGGTGGGTCTTGATTTCGTTACCAAGCTTGCCGCTGTTCTCTATTGCACCTACTGTGCCACAACCAGAAGCGTCCCATCACTTGCAAGCTTTCTAACCAGCCTTCAAACATTAACCAGCCCATCCACACCAGTTACACAAATCAGAAATCGCCGTATCATCCATTATCCTACCGGTTCAAAACCAAATACGTTCGTTTTTCCCGCGAAAATAGTTACACTATTTGGAACATCGATCAGCTTGCCGCGATAAAGCATTAGCATCCGGGTTCTCCGAATCGATCTCAAGTGCGGATGCCGCAAACGTTTTCACCTGCAGACATTCGCCCCGCTCCAAATGGATCCTTCCCAACGCTACGTGAGCATCTATCAGCTTGTTATCCCAAAAGATCGCCGTCTTAAATGCTCCCTGCGCCTGCTCGCGGTCTCCGCGACGCAAATGGATCTTCCCTAATATCAAATAGCTCTCCGCGTTCATCGGCTCACTCACAAGTATCCGCCGCACGACCGCCATCGCTTCTTCGTCATTACCGTTCGTAAAATGCGTCCTCGCTTGATTGAGCAAATTATCGGCCTCGCTCATCACAACCCTCAGCGGAGTCTCAGCACGCTGGCTCAAAACTACCGCCACAAAATCGCGACGCTGCGGCTGCTCGATCCGCAGTGCGATCTCTGACGCAGATTTTGTTTTCGCCCATTCGCGTTCCAAATTCGCATACTTATTTCCCGCGGCCAAGTGGGTGCGTGCCTGGTTATCGATAGTGCCCGCCGTCGTATCCTTTATCTCAAGCAACGCCTTCGACAGCAGATAATAAGCTTCCCCGTCGCGTGGGCTCTCTGCTATAATGGCCCTCAGCTGGTCCACCGCTTCCGGATACGAGCCCTGCAGAAACAAAGCGAAAGCATAATTAAATCTGATCGCAGGATCATCCGGCGCCGACTCAGCCGCCGTACGCAGCAACTCCAGTCCCTCATTCATCAACGCCGCCGACCTTGCAAGATCCTTTCGCTCCGCACGCGAAGCCTGAATGGCTATCCCGCCCAGCGTGTTATAAACACTCGTGAGCTTCAAATCGTCTGCCAGAGGCCGCAGAACGCCCAGCGCCTGTTCAAAATTACCCTGCTGAAATCGGATCAACCCGATGTAAAACGAAGCCTCCGCAAAGCTCTCGTCGTTACACTGAGCTACCCGGCCATTCCCGCGGGCATTCTCCACACACTGCTGATTCGCATTCACCACCCGCTCAAACTGATCCACAGCGTCCGCCAGCTTTCGCTGATTCAGATACAAGTGCCCAAGTTCAAGCGCCGCGTCGCTGAAAGTCCCGTCCTGCACCGTGTCGCTATAGATCCGCATCGCGTTGCGAAAAAAGATCTCGCGAGTCGCTCCCGGCGGCGTCAACAGCCCTTTTATGTAAGCCTCAAAAGCCCGCGCCGGAACCTTCGTCGAAGCCACCACCATCTCGTTCTGCGAATAAGCAAGTGCCTGTCGGTCCCGCTGATAAAGTACCTGATACGCCACAAGCCCATGCACCGTCTGCAGATTAGCCAGCGCGTCATTGATCACGATATCGCGCATTATCTGCCGCCCGTCATGCACTTCGCTCAAAAACCGGCCTTCGTTAACCCGTATGATCCTCGTCGTGACGCTTAACGTCGCCGCCGTGTCTTCCTGTTCCGGAATGATGTTGTATCGCCCGGTTACCAACAGCGTGGCTCCGCTCTCGCGCGAGATCTTCAGCGCGGTAGCAATGCTCGGAATATTCGCGAGCGGAATGCGTAGCCGCTGCTGGATCAGCTTCCTTTCACCATTCGAAACGACATCCAGTGTCGGAACGCGCAGCAATTCCGAAAGCGACATCGCAAAGCTTTCGCCCACCCAATTGAACTCGGTTTTATCAGAAGTGTTCTCGAACGGAAGGATTAGTATCTTGTCCGACGCTCGCTGCTGTCCAAAAACGGATAGCGATAATACGAACAAAAATGCGGCTGCTAACAAGGGCTTTTTGATCATTAGGTACCTTAAAATGAAAAATTCGCTTGGGTTACAAGCGAATCATCAAGAAACTAGGATGCTAAAACTATTTGAAAAGATGGTATCCGGTACGGGATTTGAACCCGTGTTGCCGCCGTGAAAGGGCGGTGTCCTAGACCCCTAGACGAACCGGACACATTTGAGATTCTCACGAACCCTCACCGCAAGTTCTTAATAAAAACTCACCCGCCTGTTTAAGGCGAACGTTAAGAATAACAAGACGTAATTTTGCTTGTCAAATATAGCACTGCTCCTGCGCACGCCCGTGGTCCTCCTTTGCTCCCCCCGCCGCCTGAATATCCCAGTGCTCCGTGCTAAACTTGTGCGAAATGAAACGCATCTTCCTTATTGATTCGATGTCACATATCTTCCGCGCTTACTTCGCCCCGATGGGCACGCGGCAAGACCCCCTCCGCAACAGCAACGGCCAGGTAACCCAAGCCGTTTTCGTATTTACGAACATGCTGCGCAAGCTCATCAACGACGAAAAGCCGGAATATATAGCCGCGATCTTCGACACCGAAGCCCCTACTTTTCGCCACGATGCCTTCCAGGCTTACAAGGCAAACCGCGAAGATATGCCCGAAGACCTCGCCAGCCAGCTACCCTACATCGTCCGCGTGTGCGAAGCCTTCAATATTCCCGTGATAAAATCCGACGGCTTTGAAGCCGACGACATCATCGGCACGTTCGCGATCCAAGCGAAAGAAAAGAAGATGCAGGCCGTCATAGTCTCCAACGACAAAGACCTTTGCCAGCTTGTTTCCGACCCGTATATCATCGCGATGCGGCAAAACTCCACCAATCTCAAACGCAAGGTCCCCGTTCCTCCCGTCGAATGGTGCGACGAAGCCTGGGTCGAGAAAAAGTTCGGCCTTCCGCCTTCAAAGATCGTCGACCTTCTCGGCCTCATGGGCGACTCCATCGACAACATTCCGGGCGCCCCCGGCATCGGCGAAAAAGGCGCTTTAAAGCTCATTATCGAGTTCGGCTCCGCGGAAGAGGCGATGGCCAACGCCGATCAGGTCAAACACAAGACCTATCGCGAAAGCCTCCAAAATAACCAGGAGATCATCCGTCAATCGCTCGAACTCGCCACCGTCAACTGTGAGGTCCCCGTCGATCTCGATATCGAAAAGCTCAAATTCCGCGAACCCGACCGCACCAAGTCTTACGAACTTTTCCGCGAACTCGAATTCAATTCGCTTACCAAGGAATTTGCCGACTCTGCCCCGCTCTTCGATTCGCTCACAGGGCCGGACGGCGAACGCTTCGAACAAAAATACGAGATCGTCCGCGACCGCGAACACCTCGACACCGTTATCCGAAAGCTATGGGAGGCAGAACGCTTCGCCTTTGATGTCGACGACTCCAACGCCGGCCAGCGCCGCAGCGCTTTTGACTGCGTCACTCCCCGCGGCATCTCCATCGCGTCCGCACCCGGCGTATCGTATTTTGTCGACCTGGAAAATTTCGAAGGCGGATGCGATCACCCCATTGCCGCCCTCAAAGACATTCTCACAAATCCCTACCTCGACAAGATCGCGCACGACTACAAACGCAACTACTCCGTCCTGGCTCAGCTCGACATCGTCCCGGCGGCATTGGTGGACGACACCATGATCGCGTCGTATCTCATCGACTCGTCACGCACGAACCACACGCTCTCGTTCCTTGCGCAAAATCATCTCAATGCGTATCCGCAATCCGAATTGCCCGACGGGTTCGACGAAGCAAATTTTGAAACCACCCGACGATCAGACTTCGTATTTCAACTCGCCGCCCAGCTCCGAAAACGCATCGCCGATGACGGACTCACCCGCGTCTATTCCGAGATCGAACTTCCGCTTGAGCCGATCCTCGCTGAGATGGAGCGTGCCGGAATGAAGGTGGACGGCGAAGCACTTAACGAATTTTCCGCCTTTATCTCCGACGAACTCGAAACCCTTCGCGAAAAGATATTTGCTATCTCCGGCCGCGAATTCAACATCGGTTCGCCAAAGCAGGTCGGCGAGATCTTCCAGGAACTCAACATCGACACCGGCCGCAAAACCGCCACAGGCCAAGTATCGACCAGCAAAGACGTCCTGGCCGAACTCGCGACCGAATTCGAGATCGCAAAATTCATCACCGATTACCGAGAGCTCGATAAACTTAAAGCCACCTACGCCGATTCTCTTCCCAAAATGATAGGCAGGGACGGCCGCATCCACGGCGTGCTCAATCAGACCGTCGCAGCAACCGGTCGCCTAAGTTCCACCGACCCCAATCTCCAGAACATCCCCGTCCGCACCGAACTCGGCCAACGCATACGTCAAGCATTCATCCCCGAACCAGGCGGAAAGCTCATCTCCGCGGACTACTCCCAGCTCGAACTCCGCATCCTCGCCCACATCACCAAAGACCCCGTAATGATGGAGGCGTACCTAAATAACGAGGACATCCACGCCAAAACCGCCCGTCTAGTCTTCGGCGCCACCGACGAAAAAGATCTTAAAGAAAAACGCCGACTAGCCAAGATCGTGAACTTCGGCATCGCCTACGCCGTCGAAGCGTTCGGCCTCTCCCAGCGCGTCGGCATTAGCAAAGCGGAGGCACGCAAGGTCATCGACGACTATTTCGAAACCTACAAAGGCATCCGCGCCTATATGGACCGTATCCCCGAGGAGGCCCGTGAGAAAGGGTACGTGACCTCACTCTTCGGCCGCCGTCGTTACTTCCCCGGCATCAAAGATCGCAACTTCGCCGTTCGCTCCCGCGCCGAGCGTGAAGCCATCAACATGCCAATTCAGGGCACCGCCAGCGATATCGTAAAGATCGCAATGATAAATGTTTATAACGCGCTCGAAAAAGAAGGGCTTAAAACCAAAATGCTGATGCAGGTTCACGACGAGCTTCTATTCGAAGCCCCAATTGAAGAGGTTGAAAAAGCGACGGAGGTTATAAAGCGAGAAATGGAATCCGCTGCGGTCCTCGACGTGCCGCTCACTGCCGAGGTCGGGGTCGGCGATAACTGGATGGCTGCAAAATAGCCCATATTAAACTACGGCCGACCGAACGGACGGTCCCGATACCACGGCTCCTTGAATCTAAAAAGGTTGGCGATAGTGCGCATCGGGTTCAGCAGCATCCGGCTGATCATCTTCATCGTGACGCTGTTCTGCTCCAGTGTTCTGATGACGTACCGGTCCATCACTTCCTCACCGATCAGCCACGCAGTACCAACTGTCGGCGTGATAACAAGATCTACCATCCCCATCCCGCCATACATTCCGACATTCCCTATCGACGACTGGCTTATCGGCCCCAGCTCAAACTGTGTGCTCCACGCCGTCGACCAAATAAAAGCATAAAATCGATATTTCCAATATTCAGGCGAATTTTCAAATATCTGTGCTCGCAGTTTCGGGTGATTCTGAACGTAAATGAACCCCGTAAGCCCGCCCTGCATTGGATGAGCCACATAGTTCGTAAAAAACTTGTTACCGTCGTCCCATCCTCGCAACCCTTTAACGGACCGGTAATAGTCGACAAAAAAGGTCCCGTCAAACAAAGCATCCCGCGTCTTCTCCTGAAAGATGACCGCATACCCATGCTGCACGCCCAGCATCAGCATCGACTGTGCGATCGCAGGCCGCCACTGAAAGCTTTCAGCATTCTCTCTATCCGGCATCGGCAGCGGTTTCGGATCGTCCCGCATGTCTTTGCCTGAATAAGCGTCTTCATCAAAGTCAAAGGCTACACTCGAGATCGTATCAGGTAATCCACGCTCCGATGGCAACTCGCGCGCTGTTTTGTATTGATAAAAAGGGACCCGCCAGCGCGCGACAACTGCATCCAGCGCTGCTTCTTTTCCAGCCTCGACAGTCGCGTCAAAACCCTCCCGTTCGCCATCATCGACGACGCCCAATTCCAGACCGTCACCCAGATCGAAATGTGCAGTTTGCCCTTGAGAGGAGTGAGAAAATAGAAGAAGTGAGGTAATTGCAACCGTTAACAACAACGGCAGATTCGGCCTCCGTAACCCCGCAAATGCCGAAGCCATAAATATTGTCATTAGCCATCCCCGTGTATTAGCC
>JACDAK010000143.1 GCA_013695495.1 Blastocatellia bacterium
AGTCTGGTTCGCAACGCTGCTCGTCGTTCTACTGCTGCCGACCTTCAGCCACATTGTTGAATATTTCGTCCATTACATCCAGGAAAATTGGATGACCTCGGTTTTCGCAGCTTCGCAGAACAATGCCCGCACCCGCGCCTTCGCTTTTTCAGTTGCGTTTTCCGTACTGTCGGCGTTCTTTAACATCTTCGTCATGCGACACGGCGTCCTGCTCGTAGGTGCCGGCGAAGAGACTAAATCCTTTTGGTCCGACATAAAACGCATTCCGATGCTCATCGTCGAATTCGTCTCGTTTCTTCCCAGCGAGATCGTACGGCATCTGGGCAAAGGCAAACTTTTGAACGCCTTGGGCATCTTTTTATCGTTCGGCGTCTGCGTTGGCCTCGTCTTCGGCGTCTTCCGGGGCAAGTGGTCCTGGGGTTGGGTCACCGCCGTCGGAGCTTGGGTCGTTCTGTTCACATTCACGCTATTTTACGCTGCGCTCATGAAGATCTACCGTTCGCGTATGCAGTCGTAAAGAGTTTTGATCCTCACTGTTCACCGATGGAAATATTACCCCGAATCGCGCTGTTCGCTGACACATATCACGAACTCAACGGAGCCGCGAATTTTTTGCGAAGGCTTGCCGGTTTTGCAAAAGAACGCGACTACCCGTTTCTCTGCGTCAGGGCCGGCGACGAAACTGGCGCCGAACAAGACGGCAGCGTTACTTTCCTTAACATTAAGCGCGGGCGCGGATCGATCCCACTCGACGGCTCACTTCGCTACGACCCGTTCATGTGGCGTAATTTTGCCTTCGTCAAGAAAGAGCTGAAGGAGTTCAACCCTTGCGGCCTTCATCTGACAGGCCTCAATGACGTCAGCCAGTTGGGCTTCATGCACGCTCACCGCTCCGAGCTTCCCGCCGTGGCAACCTGGCATACCAACGCACACGAATATGCCGCAACGCGCCTGCTAAGCAAACTCCCGTGGATCCCCGAAAAGACCGCCGACCGTCTAGGCGGCGTTATCGAGCGCACAACGATGAAGGGCCTCATGAAGCTCTACTTCCTCGCTCAAATGCAACTCGCGCCCAACCCCGAACTTGTCGACCAGATCCGCGACCTAACAAAACGCCCATCATATCTGCTCCGCCGCGGTGTCGACACCGATTTTCTCAATCCGAACAAACGTGACCGATCAAACGACGAGATCGTGCTTGGCTTTGTCGGCCGCCTGCGACCCGAGAAAAACGTCCGCATGCTCGCAGCTATCGAAAAACGTTTGATCGCCGAAGGATTGACGAACTATCGTTTCCTGGTAGTCGGCGAGGGCAACGAGCGCCCGTGGCTTACGGCCAATCTCAAGCGTGCCGAGTTCACCGGCGAGATTCACGGCGACGAACTTGCGCGTGCGTTCGCCAACATGGACCTCTTCGTTTTTCCCTCTCTGACTGATGCTTTTGCAAACGTTGTGCTAGAGGCGATGTCATCCGGCGTACCTGCTATCTCATTCGCAGTCGGCGGCCCGAAGTTCTTGATCGAAGATAACGTCAGCGGCTTGATTGCCGAAGACGAACCGGATCTCGCGCACAAGATCGCTGCGGTGATCCGCAACCCGTCTATGATCGAACCCATGCGCCCCAAGGCAAGAGCATTTGCCGAAGAGCATTCGTGGGAACACATTTTTGAGAAAACCTACGAGTTTTACCGTGTGCTTCGAACCTACAAAAAGAATGTCCGCGCGAAAGATGTGCCTCTCACCTTTCCCGAACCTGCTAGCTCCTCAGTATTCGAACCTTAACGCACCCTTCGCTCGCTTTCGCATTCCCTCGGTAATTTGCTAATCTCAGGGCTTACGCACTGCCCCGGTTCACAACCGGGAACGCTTTTTTTGTGCCGATAAAATCTGTCCACATCACCAACTATTATGACCGTCATTCCGGCGGCATCAGTACGTCTTACAACAACCTGATGGACGCCGCGGCGCGACATCAAAGACATGTACGGCTGATCGTTCCCGGCGAATCCGACTCTGTCGAAGACGTTAACGAATTCGCGCGCATTTATTTTGTGACTGCCAAGCAGTCGCCGGTATTCGACAAGCGATACCGCATCCTTCTGCCTTGGCAATACCTCAAAGGCGATTCAAAGATCCGCGAGATACTGCTTGCCGAAAAGCCTGACCTTGTAGAAGTTTGCGATAAGTACACCCTGAGCATGATGGGTGCGATGATCTTGCGCGGAAGCTTTGCCGAACTCGGCCGCCCCGTGATGGTCCATTTTTCCTGCGAGCGCATGGACGACAACGTCGCCTCGTTTATGTCGAAAGGCAGCTTTGGCAAATGGCTGGCAAGCCGCGTTGTCGGCAATTTCCTCATGCCGAGCTTTGATTATCACCTCGCCAACTCTACCTACACTGCCGGGGAGTTTGCCGAATCGCTCAAATTCGACAGTTTTCTCAACCGCACATGGCGATTCTTGAGAGCCCCGCGGGTACTGCTTAGCGAGCGTACTTTCGTATGCCCGCGCGGTGTCAATGCCGCGATATTCAGGCCCGACCGCCGGTCGGAAGACAAGCGCGAGATTTTCCGCCAAAAAGAAGGCATTCCACAAGATGCAGTGATGTTGCTTTACGCCGGTCGCATTTCACCCGAAAAGAATGTCGAACTCCTTGTCGACATGATGATCGAACTCGGAAAGGATGAAGGCCGCGATTACCGCCTACTCGTCGCCGGCGCCGGCCCGAAAGCCGACTGGCTCCGCGAACAAACTGATGAGCATTTTCCGGGCAAGATCATCCAGCTCGGACATCTCGACAAAGAAGAGCTCGCCGACGTATACGCCAATGCCGACATCTTCGTCCATCCCAATCCCAAAGAGCCCTTCGGCATCGCACCGCTCGAGGCAATGGCGTCAGGCGTTCCCGTTGTCGCTCCTCGTTCGGGCGGCATTCTTTCGTATGCAACCGACGACAACGTTTGGCTCGTCGAACCTGTCGGATGGGAGTTCGCCGAGGCGATCTTCGAGATACTCGAAGATCCTGCACTCACCGAAGCAAAAACAGCTAACGCCGTAGCAACCGCACTCGAAAACACTCGCGAGTTTGCGACCGATCGCCTGTTTGCGACCTACGACAAGATATACGGAGACTTCACAAGCCGCCGCGAGCTTTTCACCGACCGGGCCGCCGCGGCAGATTTCGATTACGCAGAATTGAACCAGAAATGATAGACATCGTCGCCGCAAATCTTCGCGTACGCCCGCTCCGCACATTGATCAGCATTGTCGGCGTGGCACTCGGCGTCGTCCTGATCGTCCTTTTCACGGGGCTCGCGACAGGGATGTCCAACGACATGGCTCGCCGCGCCGCCAACTGGAAGGCTGAGATCATCTTCACACGCCCCGGAGCGACCGACCTCACCAGTTCCAACACCGCCGTCAACATTGGCTATGTAAAACGCCTCGCCGAGATCGAAGGAGTCGATTCGACCGTTCCGATCATCCGCTACCTCATGCCCAACACGAAAGGCCGCTGGGGCATCCAGCAGCTCGACGGTCTCGACTGGGAACCGTTCGCTCAGATGAACGACATTCAGCTCCTTCAGGGCCGGTCTCCGCGAGCCCTCAATGAGGTGATCATAGACGACCGCTATATGCGTGACGAAGAGGTCAGCGTGGGCGACACACTAGAGCTTTTCGGCAATCAGCCCTATACGATCGTCGGCGTCTTTTCACCGCCATCCGGCGCCCGCATTAAAATGTCGCTGGCCGCAATGCAGGACGCGCTCGAAACCAAAAACGCGAGCTACATTTTAGTGAAAGTTGCTCCCGGCTACATCGTCGATGACGTCGCCGCGCGAATCGATCAGGAGCTTCCCGGTAACAAGATCACGCTCACGCGCGACGTCATCATCGACGCCCAGGAACGCATCCCCTCGCTCAAAACGTTCCTCAACATCCTTGTCGGGCTAGGAGCTTTCGTTAGTACCATCTTCGTCCTGCTTTCGATGTACACGACCGTCACCGAACGACGAAAAGAGATCGGCATCCTAAAATCTCTCGGAGCCTCAAAACTATTCATCATCAAAACGATCGAAGGCGAGGCCTTCATGATCGGCGTGCTCGGCATTATCGCCGGCGTTGTAACGGCGTTCGTCTCTGCGAGCGTTATTGAATGGGTGTTCGAGATACCGTTTGAATTCTCTATGAGTTGGGTGCTGACCGCGATCCTCATCGCATTGGCGGGCAGCCTTATCGGCGCTCTCTATCCCGCATGGCGTGCGTCAGCCATCGACCCCGTCGAGGTCATGGCCAACGAATAATCCACCCTGCAGAGGCGGCACCGGGTCAACCGGTTTCGCCGCGATCTCATCAGCCGCGATCGGCCGCATCATCCGTCTCAACTCCTCGAACGAGGTCTCGGGGTCCAACCATTTTTCGTAATCATATTTATGAATGATCACCGGCATCCGGTTCTTAGCGTGGATCGGCCGAACAGTCTCGTTCGCCTCAGTCGTCAGGATGACGCCGCAATTCCGTCGCTCGCCTTTAACATCGCATTCGCGCGCGATACCCGCGAACGCGAATAACGGCTCGTCCATCTCGAAAACGTACTTCTCTTTCGTGCGGTTCGGGAGGTCCTTCCACTCGTAAAACCCCGTCGCCGGTAGGAGCACGCGGCCCTCCTTGAACGCATCCTTAAACATCTGCACGAACGAGATCGTCTCGCTCTTCGCGTTGATCACCTTCCGAGTAATTCCGCGATTATCGCAATCCTCGATCGTCCATAAGACCTTAGCCGCGTGCCGTTCGCGATCCACAGCGAGGATATCCGTGCCGGGAAAGATCTCCTCGCTCGGCTCAAAATCAAAGCCCGCATCAATGATGTCAAAATGCTTCTGCACATCGCGGTGCTTTGCACTCAATTTATAACGTCCGCACATTTCACTTCTTGAACCCTGTCTTAAGGGTGGAACCAACTATCTTTATCCGCGTAATATTCGGCGGGCCTTCGTAACCACGCAACTCTTCGACAACAATAACCGCTACCCGGGACTCAAAGGGACTGAGAAGAGCCCCCGGGATCTCTGCGTTCCTAAACCCATTAACATCTTCCTTTTTGTACACATCCTGCCGAATGACTTTCGTACCGAGACGCTCCGAGTCCATGTTCACAGTAACTGTTCCGTCAACTTCAAACACGCCATCCGTCTTTACGCTGATGTCGAGCCGCGGCGTGAGAACATCGCCATCGAAATTGATCGCAGGTCCCAACAACCGAAAATTGCCGTGCGGCTCTATCCCGTGTTCCTTAAGTTTCGCCGAATACATTTTCTGTCTTTGCGGCCAAAAACTGTTCAGGTCCTCTTCAGGCTTTACCTCACTTTCACCGGTATATTCGTCCTGCCAAATGACCTTGTCTGTCTTAAGGTCCTGAATGACGAACTTCGCAAAATAGCACCCGCATGCCTCGTCAGGGGGTTCTACAAAGTATGCAAACTTGCCGTCACGCGACCAGCCGATCGGGTAGAACGATTCAGTTATGAACTTTTGAGCTTCCCAACTCACGTTGGGATCAGACTCACCGATCCCGAGAAGCTTCCGCCTCTCTGGCTTCGGAAGAGTCGTTTCAGTTTCGCGCTTCTGAGCAGTTCCGAAGTTGCCCGCGGTCAAAAACAGCACGGCGATTAGCAGCGTATATAATCCATGTTTCCTTATGATTACCTCGTTCATTCCTCGCCTGCCTGCTCGTCGGCTTCGTGCCCCTTCCGCTCCGGCCGCATGTGCGGGAAAAGAATGACGTCACGGATCGAATGCTTGTTAGTGATCATCATCGTCAGCCGGTCTATCCCAATGCCGATCCCTGCTGCGGGAGGCATACCGTAGCTCAACGCACGGATATAATCCTCATCCATCACCATCGCTTCCTCGTCCCCGCGGTCGCGTTCGTTCATCTGGTCAACAAACCGCTCATACTGCTCGCGCGGATCGTTCAGCTCCGAAAAGCCATTAGCGACCTCCATCCCGTTGATGAACAACTCAAATCGCTCAGCGATCCGCGGATCCTCGGGCGACGCCTTCGATAGCGGCGACACTGACTTCGGAAAATCGACGATAAACGTCGGTTGGATCAGCGTCTCTTCAACCCGTCCATCAAATTCCTTTAGCAATTCGGCATCGCTCAACCCGTCCCCACCGACCGCCTCCCTCATCGTCAGACGCCGAAAACTGCTGAAATCGATCTCATTCCCCTCATAGGTCAATTTCAACCCGCCCGTCGCCTTCTGCACCGACTCCCTCAAGAGCTCCTCGCAAAAATCCATCATCCCGTTAACGTCCATATAGGCGCAATAGAATTCGAGCATCGTGAATTCCGGATTGTGCTTATACGAGATGCCTTCGTTGCGAAAATTGCGGTTTAATTCATAAACCTTCTCAAACCCGCCGACCACCAGCCGCTTTAGGTATAGCTCAGGCGCGATCCGAGCGTAGAGCTCAATATCGAGGGCGTTGTGGTGCGTGACGAACGGCTTCGCCGCCGCACCCGTAGCCTTAGGTGTGAGCATCGGCGTCTCGACTTCGATGTAACCATGCGCCTCTAAGTAGTTCCGAATAGATGAGATAAGCTTCGCCCGCCTTTCAAACACCTCCCGCGTCGTCAGCGCCTCATGCTCTATCTGCAGGCTCGAAGCGATAAGGTCAGCATAACGCTGACGCTGACGTATCTCCGGATCCGCAATGCCGTGCATCTTATCCGGCATCGGCAGCATTGCCTTCGCCAAAAACTGCAGCTTCTCCACATGCACCGACAGCTCGCCCGTGTTCGTGATAAATAGATACCCCTCGACACCAATAAAATCGCCATGATCGAGATTGCCGAAAACTTCCCACGCCGCCCCCTCTTCGGGCAACGCATCGCCTGTGACATTGCTGATTGCAACCGCGTCCTGCTTACGCACGTATATCTGCAGCCGCGAGATCCCATCCGAAAGATGCACGAACGCCGCTTTTCCCATCACTCGCGGCGGCACCGCCAGCCGCCCCGCGATCCGCACATTCCCCAAACCGCGAAGCCGTTGGTTCAATGCGTCTTTCCTCTCAACCGGCGGCCGCTCGCCCTCGCCAAGCCCTGCGACGATCGCTTCCATTTCAGATGCGATCTCGGCAACCGCCGCATGAGCCGTGACACTCGTTATCGTGTCTTCGCTGCCCGAAAGTCGCGAGCGCGCAAATTTGTTCGGATAGGCGTTGCCCACCAATTCGCGCAGCTTTTCGAGATGCTCGCTGCGAGCTTCCGTCTGGTCATTCGGTTCAATTATTTCGTCAAAATTGGGGATCTGCATATTCATCTGTTTCTCTTTTCGGAACTTCGATTAAATCAAACTATCGCACAGAAACGAAGCAAAGAGGCGCCATCCGCGTGAATCGCAAAGTGACAGTTTCCGCACCTGTCAGGTCTCCGCTGGCACAACTAACTCCAAAAGCGAGACGTAGAAAATGCTATAATTACAGTTACGCTACAAACAAACCAAAACAATATGAGTGCCGCAGTACAGGAAACTATCCGGCCCGCAACTGACATCCTCAACTATTCCTTGTTCACCCTTGGTAATGCCACGATCACGCCGCTGACCCTGATCTATATCGCGATCCTCGGCGTTTTGCTGGTCTATTTTGCGACAAAGCTTCGTAATCTGCTCATCGGCAGGCTGCTGCAGAGAACCAAACTCGACCAAGGCGCCCAACAGGCGATCGGGACGATCTCGCGATACGTTGTCATATTTGTCGGCTTTCTCGTCATCCTGCAAACGGTTGGCATTGACCTGACAACCCTGAATGTTCTGGCCGGTGCCGTCGGTATCGGTATCGGTTTCGGCCTGCAGAATATCGCCAATAATTTCATCAGCGGACTCATTATAATGCTTGAACGTCCTATCAAAGTCGGTGACCGCATCGAGGTAGGCGAGGTTCATGGCCGCGTCCTTGCTATAGGTGCACGAAGCACAAGCGTACGAACGAATGACAACATCGCCATCATCGTTCCAAACAGCAAATTCATCTCGGAAAACGTGATCAATTGGAGCTTTGAGACTGATATCGTCCGGTTCCGCATACCCATCAGTGTTTCATACAACTCTGACGTCGATCTCGTTTCGAAGCTTTTGGTCGAAGCCGCGATCGCCAGTGATGATGTGGTCAGCGATCCGGCGCCCTCGGTACGCTTTCTTAAGTTTGAGGACAGCTCCCTCTTTTTCGAGTTGCGTGCCTGGAGCCGTGTTCGTCTCCACAAACCCGGACTATTCCAGAGCAACCTTAATTTCGCCATTTTACGAAAGTTTCGCGAGCACAATATCGAGATTCCATATCCCCAGCGCGATCTGCATATTCGTTCCGGCAATCTCACTGCCGAACGCGTCGAGTCCGCCGACGCAAATTGATCCCATCGCCGATTTCGCATAGTCACTCCGGTGTGGCATCATTAATGTTTCACGCAATGACCGCCGTCCGCACCTCCCTGCGGATGGCGATCTTTGCGGATAAGTGCGTTTATGTTGGGTCTCCGCAAAACGATCGATGCTGTCGGCGAACTAGCGGCTGCTGTAAAGAGTGGCCGGCGCGTGGTCTCGATCTCCGGCCTCACGTCCACCGTTTCCAAAGCGTTTGTTTTGGAACAGCTTCGAACTGCCACCGGCCGGCGCTTCGTGATCATAACTGACTCCAACACTTCAGCAGATTCGTGGCAAGAGGACCTTGCGTTCTTCGGCGGCTTTGCTGATTCGCCTCCGTCAGTCGTTGAGCTGCCGTCGTTTGAAACTGATGTCTATGCGGGCGTGTCGCCGCACGCGGAAACGCTCGAACGCCGAGCCCTCGCGCTCTGGCAGATGGTCCATAGCAACCCCGACTTCGTGCTGTTGCCCCCCCGTGCACTCATCTCCCGCATGATCACACCAACGGAGATCGGCTCACTCGGTGTCTTTCTTAAGCTCGGTGAAGACATGTCGCCGGAACTGCTCATCGAGGGGCTCGAATCGTCAGGCTACGTCCGCGAAGACCCGATCTTTAACGTAGGCCAGTTCTCGGTCCGCGGCGGCATAATCGATGTCTGGTCGCCGCAGCGCGAATTTCCGTGCCGGATCGAGTTCTTCGGCGAAACGGTCGATTCGATTCGCGAATTCGACCCGGCGACCCAGCTTTCGACGGGGCAGGTTAAAAGCGTCGAGATCGCGCCAATGCGTGAATTTGCCGTACGGCCCGAACATTTCAGAGAATGGGCCGATGCCGCCGCTCGCGAGTTTGCCGATGAGCGCTCTGCTCGTACTCTCAAGGATCGCACCGACTTTGCCCTTCAGGGCGAGTCATTTTCCGGATGGGAATTCCTGCTCCCGCTGACACGTCCGCTCGGGGGCACGGTATTCGATTATCTTAGCGACGTCATATTCGTGATCGATGAGCCATCGCTTATCGAGTCGGGCCTGAAGAAGTTTTACGATGACTCCGAACTCCATCACCGCAGCTTGCTCGAATCCGGCGACGTAGGCCTCGAACCGGCAAAGCTCTTCCAAACTCCTGATGAGCTTCGTAAGCAGCTCAGCGGGGCATCGCTAATAGAACTACGGGCCCTCGGCATGACGGCAGCGGCCACTGACGAAGAGTTTGCAGTTTCAGAAAGCAGCACGCCCGACGGTTCTCTGCTGTTCCTTTTTCCGACCGCAGAGAAGCCGCCGAGTTTCGAGATCATTTCTCGCCCCAACCGCAAATTCGACGGACGGGTGGCCGACTTCGCTTCCTATGCGAAATCCCACACAGGTGACAACATCTTTGCCATGCAGACCAAAGGCATGGCCGAGCGGATCGAGGAGATCCTCCGCGATTACGAAGTGACCGCCGAAGCGGGCTCGATAGTCATCGGTACACTCTCCGGC
>JACDAK010000195.1 GCA_013695495.1 Blastocatellia bacterium
GAGCGGCACAAGGCGGACTGGGACCTCGAACTCATAATGGTCGACGATGGGAGCAGAGACGACACCTATCTCGCCGTTGAAGAATTAAGCACAAAATATCGGTATGTAAAAGGGATAAAACTGTCTCGCAATTTTGGTCACCAAGCCGCAGTTCTTACAGGGTTGTCGTACTCTACCGGAGACTATGTCGCGATCATTGACGATGACCTTCAGGATCCTCCGAGTTTACTGCCGCGTTTTTTTGCTTTCTTGGACGAGGGTTACGACGTTGCATACGGTGTCCGTCGCAAGCGGAAGGATGCCCTCGTTAAAAGATTACCCGCTGCCTCTTTCTATCGGCTTTTGAATGCTTTGAGCAATGTTGAGATCCCGCTCGACGCCGGCGATTTTTGCGTGATGAAGAGGCATGTCGTTCAGCACATGCTGTCGCTTCCTGAAAGAAATCCTTACCTCAGAGGAATGCGCGCGTGGGTTGGCTTCAAACAGATCCCGGTTTTATACGAGCGTGAAGCACGGATCGATGGCAAATCGAATTACACCTTGGCAATGATGCTGCAGCTTGGGGTCAACGGCATATTTTCGTTCTCGAAGGTTCCTTTGAGGCTGATCACTTATCTCG
The DNA here is from genome assembly GCA_013695495.1 of Blastocatellia bacterium. Classification (GTDB taxonomy): domain Bacteria; phylum Acidobacteriota; class Blastocatellia; order Pyrinomonadales; family Pyrinomonadaceae; genus OLB17. The sequence goes on from JACDAK010000195.1 coordinate 620, forward strand.
GTCTTCTTGGGCTTGTCTTCTCTATAACGTACGGGCTTCTGCTTCTTGGATTGTACGCAACCGTAGGAATCGATGTCAGAGGCTGGACGACGCTTGCGATGCTCATTTTATTCTTCGGCTCGCTCAATTTGATCTGTCTCGGGATCATTGGCGAATACATTGCCCGAATCTACGATGAAGCACTCGATAGGCCGCACAGCGTGGTTGAGCGAACTCTGAACATAGATTCTACGTGGACGCCGTCGCCGCCGAGTTTTCCGGGAGAACCTTCAGTATATGTCGAAAAGAGTCTTTGATGATTTCGATGGATTTGCTGATGAATATAGGCAGATTCACAACGAGGGGATAAGGTTCACCGGAGCCGACAGCGATCATTTTTCTGAACAGAAGATCGAGGAAGTCAGGAAGCACGAAACGTCTGAGCATCCCCTAATACTTGATCTCGGCTGCGGCGACGGAAATTCGGCGGCCTTCTTTCAAAAGCACTTCGCCGGATGTGAGTATATCGGCCTCGACACTTCGGTTGCTAGTGTTGCGGTTGCTCAAGAAAGGGATCTATTGGGCACCACGTTCGCTCATTACGACGGATTCAAGGTCCCATATCCGGAACGTTCTTTCGATATTGTGTACATCGCGTGTGTATTGCACCATGTTGAGCCCGAGCAGCATAAGAAATTGCTCTCCGAAGTAAAGAGGGTCCTGAAGTCTGGGGGCAGGCTGTACATTTTCGAGCATAATCCCCTGAACCCGGCGACGCAGTACATGGTTAAAACTTGCCCTTTTGATGAGAACGCAGTATTACTGACCTCATCCTATACAAGGAAGATGCTGAGATCGCTAAACTTTCGGGAAATAAGCATCGATTTTACTATCTTCTTCCCAAGGCACCGGATATTTAGAAGTTTGATGCGCCTTGAAGATTATTTGAGCTGGCTGCCGTTCGGTGGTCAGTATTATGCACGATCGGTAAAGGGGGAATAGCCGAGCTATCGGTACTCGAGTTACTTATGCTAAAAGAGAGAATTCTAGAATCTTCGTTCGGCTATGCGGTCTGGTCTGCGCCCGTAAAACAGGCCAAGGTCGACGCGATAAAAAAGATGCTGCAGAAGTGCGGCATTGGCGAAAACAAGGTTCTCGACATCGGATGCGGGCCCGGAACAAATGCTGAGATGTTTGAGGGGTGGGATTATCTCGGGGTTGATCTAAACCCACAGTATACCGAAAAAGCAAAGATCAAATTTCAGGGAAAGCGATTCATCTGCGGCGATGCTACTAGGCTGGAGTTAGATGGAGAGAAGTTTCCCGTTATTCTGATCAACTCATTGATGCACCACCTGAACGATCAGGAATGCGCACAGTTGCTAGAAGGGATCAAACCTCTTCTAACCGAAAAAGGGTCCGTCATAGTTCAGGAGCCGCTCACACCAGCCCCAAATCAGCATCTCATGCGCTTTCTGATGAAGCATGACCGTGGAGCCTATTTTAGACCCCTGAACGAGTGGCAAAGCTTGTTTGAAAAATGCGGATTAAAAATCGCTTCAGACGACTTTTATGTACTGAAAATGGCCGGCATCACCGGTTGGCAGATGTATTCTGTGCTCCTAGAACCTGATCGTTAAGTCGACTGTGATTACCGGGCAACATTGGCTGCTGGAAAGTTATCTGCGAGTGACAAACATTTTTTCGCAAATACGGAGATTCGTAGCGTCTACCTGCCGTCGATCGAATCCCTGCTTTCGGGGCAAATCTCCGTTACGGCTTGGTTGGCGCTCGAAGAAGTCAATAATACTGGTGCTCCATTAAAGTTCCGGGCCCTAAATCAACGCGCAGCCGCTGCCTCAATCGCAGGTTCAGCGTTTCGCCCTGCGTAGCGGAGATAACCGAGCAAAAGCAGTCCCGTAACCAGCCCTGTCGCCAGTTTGATCCAGGCAGGAAACGCCGAAGGTGACAGAAAGCCCTCGATGACCCCGGCGAAGAAAAGAAGGATCGCACAGCCGATCACAACCCTTACCGCCGTGATTCCGCTCTTTTTCACTGCCTGTGAGCGAGAAAGGTCGCCCGGAACCATGATCGAATATCCGATTGCCAGCCCCGCTCCTGCTGCCAAAAATATGCACGTAAGTTCGACTACACCGTGCGCCACCATGAACGTTACCAACTCGTTCCCGAACGCCGGATTTACACGATAACTCACACCGAGAACGCCGCCGATGTGCAAGGCGTTCACGATAAGTACATAGATCGTGCCTATCCCGAAAAACGCCCCCAGTGCAAATGCGAGAAACGTGACCTGAATATTGTTCGTTAAGATCGAGCTTGCACCTATCTGGTTGGCATCGTTAAGACTCATCCACCACTGAGTATTACTAGTCGCCATCCCTTCTACGGGGCCGAGTCCCGAGAGATTCGCAAACTCCGGATCGTGGTAACACAGCAGAAATGCCGCAGTTCCAACTGCGATCATCAGCAGAAACGATGAGAATGAAAAAACCCACGTGTCGCGCGCCGCTTGCGGCAGATCGTGAGCGAAGTACTTCTTTATCAACGAAGAACCGTCGCCATCCGCCCGATAGATCTTGCCGTGAGCACGGACGACCAAGCTGTTGAGGTAGTTGATAACCTTCGGGTCGCGCGTTTCGACTCTGGCTATCGCCAAGTCAGCGGCGGCACGCCTGTAAAGCTCGCCAAATTCGCGAACTTCCAGCTTTTCTAACCCCCGCAGGCCGTTGCCTCGAGCCAACCCCAAGAGATCTTCAAGCCGCTGCCAGTTGTCTTTGTTTTCGTTGATGAAGCGATTCACTCTGGTCTGAATTTTAGATCGATTCGCTGCCTGTAGCAAAGGCCGCGGGCAATAGCGTCTTTTTGCTATTCACTCTTTCAAAACCTACAATCAATCACTTAGCGTGTCCGAAGAAGTCCGTAAATATCACGAAGAAGAAGCGATCGGCAAGACCTACGATTTAAGGGTCATCCGCCGTCTACTCCGCTATCTACGCCCTTACTGGCTGCTGGCGGCTGCCGCATTACTGCTCACGCTCCTGAGCAACCTCCTGATCAGCACCCAGCCGCTGTTTACAAAGATCGCGGTCGATGACTTCATCGTTCCCCGGGAACTTGACGGCATTTGGCTCTTCGCATTCGCTTTTTTCGGCGTTTTTCTTTTCCGATTTATCTTTTCGTATCTCCAGGAGGTGCTTCTCAACAACGTTGGGCAGCGGGTGATGCTCGACATCCGCAGCGAGATCTTTGCAAAGCTCCAGCGGCAGGAGGTCGGCTATTACGATAAATATCCCGTCGGCCGCATCATCACCCGGCTCACATCTGACGTCGATGCGCTTAACGAGCTTTTCACATCCGGTGTCATCGACGTGTTGGGCGACCTCGTGATCATTATCGCGATCGTCGGCTGGATGTTTTTTCTCGACTGGAAGCTCGCGATGGTCTCGCTCGTGACCGTTCCGCTATTGTTTACTGCCACCAACTGGTTCCGCAAACGTGCCCGCGTCGGGTTCGATAAGGTCCGCACCCGCAATGCGCGGCTTAACGCATTTCTGCAAGAGTACATCTCAGGGGCCCAGACAGTGCAGTTGATGAACGCCGAAGATAAAGCTCAGCGGGGCTTCGGCGACATCAACGATGACTATCGCAACGCCAACGTCGAGACCATCTATTACTACGCGATCTTCTATCCGCTTGTAGATTTTATCGGTGCTGTCGGCATTGCAGTCGTGATCTTCTTCTACGGTTATCAATATCTCGCCGGCCTCTCGGCCGCCGAGGCCGGACTAACGGTCGGCATCCTCGCAACGTTCATACAGTATTCGCTGCAGCTGTTCCAACCCATCCGCGACCTTTCAGATAAGTTTAATATCCTGCAAGCAGCGATCGTCGCCTCGCATCGCATTTTCATCCTGCTCGATCTCGATGTCGAGATCGAAAGTCCGAAAACACCAAAACGTGACGGCCTATCACGCGGCCGCATAGAGTTCCGCAACGTATGGTTCGCTTACAAAGATGAAGACTGGGTGATGAAAGATGTTTCGTTCAGCGTCGAGTCCGGCGAAAGTATAGCTCTAGTAGGACACACCGGCTCCGGCAAGACGACGGTCACGAACTTGCTGATGCGGTTCTACGATGTTCAAAAAGGCGTGATCTTGGTCGACGGGGTCGATATTCGAGAGTGGGACCTGAAGGCTCTGCGCTCCAACTTCGCAGTTGTCCTGCAGGACGTGTTTCTTTTCAGCGGCACCATCGCTGACAACATCCGGCTTGGTAATCATGCGATCGCGGACGACCGGGTTCGCTGGGCGGCGGCGGAGGTTCACGCCGATGAGTTCATCAAAGCGCTGCCCACCAGCTACGAACACCGCGTCCGCGAACGTGGCGCCGGCCTTTCTGTGGGGCAGAAGCAGCTGATCTCGTTCGCTCGTGCCCTCGCTTTCGATCCGAAGATACTGATCCTCGACGAAGCCACAAGCTCCATCGACACCGAAACCGAGCAGCTCATCCAACAAGCTGTCGACCGCCTGATGATTGAACGGACGTCGCTGGTCGTCGCTCATCGCCTCTCGACCATACAAAAGTGCGACCGGATTCTCGTCTTTCATCATGGTGAGCTGCGTGAAAGTGGCACTCACAACGAGCTTCTTCGCGAACGAGGACTTTACTGGCGGCTTTACCGGCTTCAATTCGACAGCTCAGCCCGCGGATCGTCAGGCCGCGACCTCGCCGCACAGCCTACCTGAGATCACGTTTTACACCCCTAGCTTCAACTATGCTTATAGTTACAAGTTAGTTATAATGTGTGACACGAATGCAGCTCAACCCCCAAATCGATGACAAATTGCTCGCCCATAACGAGTCGGTGATAAACGAGATCTACGCGCGTTGCTGCGACAACGCGCCGAATTTTGGGGTAAAGTCCGACGTCTTCAGAGCATCTCTTGATAAGACCGCGGCTAAATATCTTTATACGTCCAATCCCGCTTCCCTTACGGAAGACGAGTGCCGCAGTTTCTTCAATCAGATCCAGGCCGAGGATCTGTTTATGGCCATAGCGTGTTCGAACGGCAACGAGCGGGCATGGTGGGAATTTGACCAGCAGCACCGCGGCTACCTTGAGCGTGTCGCCCGGCACCTGGCCAAGACAGAGATCGACGCTCAGGACGTGATTGACACGGTTTATGTAGAGCTTTACGGAACCCGGGTCGTCGACGGTGAACGAGTTTCTAAGTTCTCGACCTACAGCGGTCGCGGTTCGCTTCGCGGATGGCTCCGCACGGTCATCTGGCATTCACTGGTCGATCTGCACCGCGCGAGCCATGACGAAGTCTCGCTCGATGAGATGACCGAAAATGTTGGCGAAGGTATGGCTCACGCCAGCTTTGCCGCCGCTCCGCCCGGCGGCGAGACCGAGATGCTTGACGAACTCACCCGCGATCGCTACCGTGCAGTCACCGTCAAATCGCTATCTAAGGCATTCTCATCACTCGAAGATCACGAAAAACTTTTACTTCTTTATTACCACGTTGAGAATTTGAAGCTTCGCGAGATTGCCCGACTGGTTGAGAATGAAGCGTCGCCGCTTCGGGGCTGGTTTCAGCGGAGGTCCGCAACCCGCGATGGCACGGGCAGAACTCACGAATCAACCATAATGCGTTGGCTGGAAAAGAGTTACGGACGTGTCCTCCAGCTTTTTAAGGCAGATCTGAAGGCGGAACATTCGCTGACGTCTGCGGAGATCGACATATGTCTTGAACTTGCGACTCAGGATCTCGCGGCGAACGATCTGTTCAAAGACCTTGCTGCAGCCACATGATGAAAAGATTTTTTGCTCGCCGGCTATTTTCTTTCGCAAATGTTGCCGCTTTGTTACGTCTTTCAATCGGAGGCAAATAGCGAAATGTCTATGACCGAAGAAATGAACCCACAAGAAACCCAGATCCAGAGCCTGCTTGGCCGCTATCTGGAAGCTCGCGAAACGCAAAAGAGAGCTTCTGCCGATGGCGGGTCGCACCTCGATCACGATCTGCTTTCGGCCTTTGTCGAAGGCAATTTGAGCGAGCGTGAAACTTCGCCTATCGTGAGCCACTTGGTCGATTGTTCATTTTGCCGCCACGTCTCGGCGGAACTAATAAGGCTCGACGCTGCCTTCGCTGAAAACGAGTTTGCAGTGCCCCATACCTCCAACGAACCCGCCCGCATCTCTGAGGTGTTGAGCGGCTTGTTCTCAAAGATCTTCGGCACAAGCGATGGTGCGGTGTTTGCCCATCAGGTCGACGATGAGAATGATGAACAAGAAGAGCCGGCGGAGGAAGATAAAGAAGAGTAGTATTTCCCCTGTTGATCTCTCCCAGTTTTTTGGCTGTTTGCCGCAAGCGTGTCGGCAAGCAGCCATTCTTGTTTCTAGCTGCAACCGAATTGCAACCCTCCGCCGAATAGCATGTTTACTAATTCGTTCACCCAGGGGTTATAATTGCTATGTTTGAAGAAGTTTCAGGAGGATCACAGATCTTGCCAGCCAACGATCACGAATGCCCGCCCGGCGACCGCTCGATCTCAGTCGAACGCGTGGCAACCGCAATGCTGCCGACTCGTTTCGGCGAGTTCAGTATAGCGGGCTACCGCTCGCTTACAAGCGATGAGGAGTTCGTGGTGTTGCTCAAAGGCGAGATGAGGCCTGAGGTCTCGACGCTGGTCCGTATTCACTCGCAATGCCTGACCGGCGATGTCTTCGGCTCCGTTAAATGCGATTGCGGGCCCCAGTTGCATATGGCGATGGAACTGATCGAGGCTGAGGGCCGCGGCGCCATCGTTTATCAGCAGCAGGAGGGGCGCGGCATCGGCATCATCAATAAGATCCGCGCCTATGCCCTCCAGGATCACGGCGCTGATACCGTAGAAGCAAACGAGCAACTCGGATTCGCCATCGACCTCAGAAACTACCGACAGTGCGCCGAGATCCTTTTCGACCTTGGCCTCTGCAAAGTTCGCGTAATTTCAAACAATCCCGACAAACTAAAGGCTCTCAAAGACGCCGGCCTAAAAATAATTGAACGCATCCCCATAGAAACCACCGTAGAACCCGCCGCCGCCCACTACCTCCGCACAAAAAAAGAAAAACTCGGCCACCTGCTCGATCTCACGTTTTAGAGAGCATCGACTGCAGTCGAACGGAGTATTGCCGCGGACCGCGGATACGATCGTCAGGCAAAAAGAAGGCCGCCCCGTGAGAGGCGGCCTGTAAGGTCTATCGACTAAGTTTTACAGTTTAGAACTGCAGTCTGAAACCGAACCGCACATTACGCGGCAGCTGGAAGTTATTCGGTTGTTGAAAAAGGATGTTCGCTCGGGCAGGATCGGCGTTCAGGTACGCAAGGATTATATCCGTCGTATTCCTACGCTGATATTCGCCTTCGTAAACGACAGGGCTTGTACCAACCGGGTAGCCAAGAACTGCAGGAGTGATACCCGTAGTCGAGATCACTTCGTTAATGCCCAGAACGTTCTTCTCGTCAAAGATGTTCTGGATATCGATCGTACCGACAAGGCTGAATCGATTGTCGCGGCCAAAGCGATAACGATGACGAATGCCGATATCCGTTTGCGTGAACATCTCTGTGCGGCCCAGGTCACCGCGTTCGGTCAAGATCTGACCTGCAACACCAAACACGGTGAAGCGTGTCGTAAGCGGCGTACCGCTTTGTGCGGTAGTAAAGCCCGAGATCTCGGTTGACTGGTTACTCGTCCAAGGCATCTCGTATGCACCCGAGAACTTAAACACGTGGGTACGATCCGTGGGAAGAAGGCCATTGTCCGGCCGCCCCTGTGAGGTGTAACCGATGAACGGAAGGTCGAAGTTACGGTTCACGTTCGGCGACGTACGCCCGGCCTCATCAGAACTTGCGAGACCCGCGTAGTTACCAAACAAACGGCTCCAGGTGTAGTTGGCCCCGAAGTAGAAGTTGTTAACGAACCGTCTTTCAACACCTACCTCAACCGCATCATAGTCACGAACCGCTTCGAGCGCCTCGAAACCGTTCGCGGCAGCGACCTGAGCCGCAAGTCCACGTCCGGGATTTCCGATGATGTAAGCCTCACCGCCTTCAGTCGGAATACCGATATCCTCGACCGCTACGTCAACCGTTTTATGGGTGTAACGACCACGGAGAACGAAATTGGCACCAAGAGATCGCTCGACGCCGAAAGTATATTCGCTCTGGCGGAATGCCTGGATGTCAGGATCAACCTGACCGAACTCCGGCTGACCGGGAAGGTTCGACGGGATTCGGAAGTCAAGCTGGCAACGCGTGAACACTGTCGGATCGTTGATCGGGCACGTTCCGCCGATGGGATCGCCGAGGTTGCCGATAGTCGACTGACGGGTGAAGTTCGAGGCGGTCTGACCCGGAAAGATCTCGAAGTGATCTTGGCGGAAGAAGTTACCGCCGAACGAACCACGCGGCAGCTCATACTTGAAGCGGTCAAAAAACCGGCCATAGCTACCAAAGATCTTCGTTCTGCCGTCGCCAAAGGGGTCCCAAGCAAAGCCAAGACGCGGAGCGATCTTATCCATAAAGTCGAAAGTGATCCCGTCGCCAAGGTCATTAAAGCTAGGCGAGTTTTCACGCTCGGTACGGACACCGATATTCAAGGTTAGACGACGAATCGGCTGCCATGAATCCTGTATGTAGAAAGCGAGGTTATCGCTGCCTGCCGCACCCTGTGCTCCGAATCGCTGTAGCCAACCTGCGCCGATCGCACCCGGTGTCGGGGGAGGGGCGTCACCTCGACCCGTATTCCC
>JACDAK010000196.1 GCA_013695495.1 Blastocatellia bacterium
GTTCAGATCAACGTTTCTGCACGTCCTGACGAAATGGTAGCGATGCTGGAGACACTGGCGGCAGCGATAACTGCGCCTACTATCGATGTTGAGACGACAAATGCCGCACGATCTTTCGTCGCAAAGCAGGCAGCGGACGCTGAGGCGGACATCGCGGTTCATGCCGATCGAGCTGCGCGCGAAAGGTTCTTTGGAACTTTTCCGTATGGGCGACCGCAGATCGGAACATCGTCAACGCTTCAGGAGATCGACTTCGCCGACCTGCGATTCGCATACGACCGGTTCTTTCGGGCCGATAACGCTACGCTCGCACTTTCCGGGAATTTCGAGAGAGATACGGCATACAGGGCAGTGCGGAGATTTTTCGGCAACTGGCTGAAGTCTGACAGACAGATCCCCTCGACATTCAGGCAGCCGGATGCTCCGCCTGCGGCACTCGAAATATTGAACGCAAAGAGCGGTTCGGGTGGGGCTGAGGTGCGACACATAATTCGCGGTATCGCCAGGTCGGATGCCGACTACCACGCTGTTAGAGTTTTAACGGCAGTACTAGACGCGAGGCTGAAGCAACGCGCCGCCGTCGACCCGGGGGCAGAGGCCTTTGTACGAAGCGACGCGAATCAGTTGCCGGGAGCGATCGTCTTTGGGGTTTCGGGCCTTAATCCGGATATGAAAGCGAAAGTTTATGGCGGAACCGTTGAAAGCATTGATGCAGTCAAACTTGTCCCGTCGCTGATGTCGCTGCCGGTCACGTCGACTGAGTTTCAGGCAGCTCGAACGTTGGTAACGTCTGCGCCGGCTGCTGCGATGGAAGAACGTTGGCTAGATGCCGACACATATAAGATATCTGCGGCGGGTTCGGATCGTGCGGCCTATGTCAAGCTGACCCTTGCGGACGTTCAGCGTGTGCGCGAGCGTTTGGCCAAGCAGCCCGCGGCAAGTGTTTGGATCGTTCGCGGTGTGGGAGCCAGCAACTAGGTGGAGCAGGCCGTCTCAGATCAGCAAGAAGCCGAACGTGCAAGGGCGGTGCGTTCGATGTTTTCGGGCATTGCTCGGCGGTACGATCTTCTCAATCACGTGCTGTCGATGAACATCGACAAGCGTTGGCGGCGAAAGCTTCGCCTCGAGCTTGCGGATGTGCTGGCTGATCAGAATGCGATCGTGCTTGACGTTGCGTGCGGCACCGGGGACCTTTCGATCGAGCTTAAAAGCGGTGCGAAAGCTGCCGTCATTGGAGCGGATTTCTGCCGCCCAATGCTCGAGGTCGCGAGCACAAAGACCGATACGGTGCCGTTCGTTGAGGGCGATGCAATGCAGATGTCGTTTGCGGACGGTAGCTTCGATGCTGTCACTATCGCTTTCGGGCTACGAAACCTCGCCAACGTTGAGAACGGCCTGCGAGAACTGCACCGGATAGTTAAGCCGGGCGGCAAGCTTATTGTACTAGAGTTTTCATCACCGATAATTCCAGGATTTCGGGGGCTTTTCAACTTTTATTTTTCCAATATTTTGCCGAGAATCGGCGGGTTGGTAAGCGGAAACCGCAGTGCTTACGAATATCTTCCTGAATCCGTCTCGAAGTTTCCGGATCAAAAAACTCTTGCATCGATGTTGGGGGATGTCGGGTTCGAGCAGGTCCAGTATGAGAATCTAACCGGGGGAATTGCGGCCATCCACACCGGCGTGTGCCGCTAAATCACTGTATCTCGTCTGACTCTATCAGTTCGCCTACGGGCATTAGCCAATAGTGTACGGCGACAAGCGCCCCAAACGCGAGCCCGAGCAGTCCTAGAAATCCGGCGGTCATCCAGAATGCCGAGATATTCCCCACTCGAAAGACAACAAATAGCCCTGCGAGTGCCACTCCGCCTGAACCGAAGAACAGCGGAATCATCGTCGCCTGATAAGGAATACGGTTCGTTCGCATTCGGCGTGAGCGAAAGATAACGACTTTCAGACGGATAATCCCACGCCAACAGGAATAGCCCTGCGACGGACATGAGGATAGTGATTAGCCACGTGCCTTTGAACCCGACTGAGTTCGTTACCGCGATGTCGACGATGATCGGGAAGAACATTAGCGCCCCGAGATGAGCGGTTCGCGGAAACAGCAAGAGCACCGCTGCCGCTAGCTGCGACCAGCCGAGGAAATCATAGTAGTAGCCAGTGTTATAAAGCGCGTCGAAATATGCGCCGACGGGATGGCTCGTCGGAAGGATGGTAAAGGGCTTGTACAGTATCTTCGTTATGCTAGCAGGGATGAAGCAAGCCCGATTAGTACCCGTGTGAATGCTGCGAAGAGCTGCATCGAACGCCGGCGCGTTACAGATGCGTGGATGCCGTCGAGAATTGATTCAATCTTCATCTCTTTAGTTGCCGTCTACGATACTATAAACGGTAAGAGGTGCGTGAAAGTTTAGCTTTTCTGAAAGTTTACCTAGTCGTTTTCGAATGCCGCATTTGCTACAATTGAAAAAATCTTTTAAGAATTCGGAAAATTATGATCGAACGCGAACAAATCGAGATGGATGTGGTGTTTGTCGGGGCCGGACCCGCAAACCTCGCTGCGGCGCTGCACTTGAAGAACGAGATCGTAAAGCATGACGAGCTGATCGAACACGGCAGAAAGCAGGGGCGAAAGATCGGCGAAATCGAGATCGCGATCGTCGAAAAGGGGCCGTTCGTCGGCGCTCATATTCTGTCGGGTGCGGTGATGGACCCGATAGCTATACGCGAGCTGATGCCGGACTTTCTAGAACAAGGATGTCCCGTTGATACGGTAGTGACGGAAGATGCGTTTTGGTATTTGACGGAGAAATCGAGCATTAATGCTCCGATCGTTCCGCCCCCGCTTAAGAATAAGGGCAAGTACATCCTGAGCCTCAGCAAGGTGTGCGAGTGGCTCGGCGAAAAGTGCGAGGAAGCGGGCATCAACATCTTTCCGGAGTTTCCCGCCGCAGCGATGCTTTACGATGAGCAAGATCGTGTGATCGGCATTCGCACCGGTGACAAGGGGATCGACCGGAGCGGAGAGCAGAAAGCGAATTTTGAGCCGGGCGTCGACATTCTTGCCAAATTGACGGTGCTGGGCGAGGGCCCGCGAGGGTCTTTGGCCAAGCATCTGACCGAAAGACTGGGGCTTAATGAGGGCAAGGAGCCGCAGGTATTCTCGCTTGGCATTAAGGAGCTTTGGGAGGTTCCGGCCGGGGCATTTCCAGAGGGCAAGGTCGTGCATACGCTCGGGTTCCCGTCGGATACAATGACCTACGGTGGCGGATGGATCTACGGGCTGAAGAACAACGTCGTCAGCATCGGATATGTGACAGGCCTCGACTATGTCGATCCGAATATTGACCCTCACGCGGAATATCAGAAATTCAAAACCCATCCGAAGATCGCCGCGGTGTTGGCCGGCGGCAAAATGATCAAGTATGGGGCGAAAACGATCAACGCCGGTGGATATAACACCATGCCGCAATTGTTTGCGGATGGGGTGCTGCTGGTGGGTGACTGTGCGTCGTTTTTAAACGGGCAACGGATCAAGGGGATTCACACGGCAATAAAATCGGGCATGTTGGCGGCGGAAACGATCGTTGAAGCTCTCGATCACGAAGATTACTCAACGCACACTCTGCATCATTTTACGGAACGCGTAAACATGAGTTGGATTTATGACGAGCTTCACGCCGTTCGAAATTTTCACGGAGCCTTTCAGAAAGGAAGGTGGTCGGCTCTGATCAATACAGCCCTGCAGTATCTGACGAACGGCCTGGCGTGGGGGTTTATGCCGAAAGAGCATCACGTTGCAGGATTTGAACGGATGGCGAAGTTGAGCGAGCTTAATGGCAATGGCCAATCGCAGCGTTACAGCAAACTAAAATTCGATAAGGAGCTGACCTTCGACAAGATAACCGACGTTTTTCACGCCGGAGTATCTCACAATGAGGATCAGCCGTCGCATCTCCGGGTGCTTGATACCGAAATATGTGCGACACGATGCACTGAAGAGTACGGTAATCCGTGCGTGAAGTTCTGTCCGGCAGCCGTATATGAAATGGAAGAGAATGCGACGAGCGGGCGACGTGAACTCAAAGTGAATTTTTCAAATTGTGTGCACTGCAAGACGTGCGATATTGCCGACCCGTACCAAATAATCAACTGGGTGACGCCCGAGGGCGGTGGGGGCCCGAATTATAAGGGGATGTAGAGTTACCCGATTATGAACGGCCGGGCGGACGAACTCGCCGGCCTTTTTAGCGCTTTCGGTATGACATTTGCAGGGTTAAGGTGGTAAACGACGGTATTCCGCATCAATTTGATTCACAACAAGGAGGCTTTATGAGTACAATTAACAGAGACGAAGTGAAAGGCAAGGCTCAGCAGGGAAAGGGCTGGGTAAAGGATAAATTTGGAGAGATAACGGGTGACCGCCAAACCGAAGCCGAAGGTGAAGCTGAAAGGGCCGAGGGCGAAGGCAGGGAATCGTGGGGCAAGGTAAAACGCGGTGTTTCCGACGCGGTCGACGCAGTTGGCGATACGATCAGCAATACGGCTGATAAGATCAATCGCTGATTTAACACAAAAGGAAGAGAAAAGGGCCATCCCGTCTGAGGGGCAGCCCTTTTTTTAATGGGAAAAACTTAAGCAACTGCTGTCCGTTCTTCGACAGGTTCAGTGAAAGAGAAATCGATCTTGCGTTCCTCGAGCTCGCGCATAGCAACTCGAGTCGGCTTATGCTTGCGGACGTCCACATCAATTCGCGGAATGGCACCGCGCTGAAGCTGCTTGCTGCGTTGTGCGGCAAGGATGATCATTCGGTATTTTGAATCTATTTTGGGCGGGTCCGCTACCGGAATTTCAATCTCGCCTTCTTCATTAGCAGCTACCATAAAAATTATTCTCCGTACGTTTCGACTTTCGATCGCTCGAAACTATCAAGAATACCTTTTATGCGATCCATTTGTCTATCGCGGCGTTGACGTTCGGCGCGAATGATCGACGCCACCGTACGGCAAGCGGACACCAGTTCGTCGTTGATCACGAGATAATCGAAGCGTTCAAACTCACTTACCTCGTCAAAAGAGTTGCGTAGCCGCAGTTCGAGATCCTCCGGCGTTTCGGTGCTTCGGGCGGTCAGGCGGGCTTTGAGAACATCGAAAGAAGGCGGCAGAATGAAAACGCTGATGGCCGCGGCGGGTAGGCGCTTCATCACCTGAAGGGCGCCTTGAACATCGATCTCGAGGATCACGTCTTTACCGGACGAGATGAGGCCCTCAGTGCGGGTCAGCGAAGTACCATAGAAGTTGCCGTGAACAACGGCATATTCCAAAAACTCGCCGCCCGCAATGCGGTTTTCGAAATCCGCCTTTGGAATAAAATGGTAATCGCGGCCGTCTTCTTCGCCGAAACGCCGATCGCGGGTCGTGTAAGAAACGGAGTATTCGAGGTCAGGAATTGACTGAATCACCTCGCGGATAATCGTCCCTTTTCCGCCGCCCGAGGGAGAACTAATAATGATCAGGTTACCTTTTGGCATTGTTCCCTACAGCGGCGAATTATTCAACGTTCTGCACTTGTTCCCGGATCTTTTCTATCTCGCTTTTTATTGCAAGCGCGTTCTCTTTTACCTTGATGTTGCCGGTCTTTGAGGTGATCGTATTTGCTTCGCGATTGAGCTCCTGTGTCAAAAAGTCCAACCGTTTACCGACCTCGGTTTCATCTGACATGATCATGCGGAAATGATCGATGTGTGCGCGGAGGCGGCTGATCTCTTCGGAAATGTCCGCGCGGTCGGCGAGATATGCGACCTCTTGGGCAAGTCGGCCCTGGTCGATCTCGATCTGAGCACCGCTTTTTGCGAGCATGTCGTCGATACGTTTTGTCAGCCGCTCGTGAAATTCGGTACTGATGAGGCCGGCCTGCTCTTCGATCGGTCCAATACGCTCTTCGATCGCTCGGAGCCGGTCGGTGAGTTCGGTTTTCAGCATTTCGCCTTCGCTGCTTCTCATCTTGTCGAGGTCCGTTAACGCGGCTTCGACGGCCCGCTCGACTGCAGCAATGAACTCAGGGGCGGTATCGTCCTTTTTCGTCAGCAGAACGTTCGGCAGGCGTGCAACGACGTTGAGGTCAGGCTCGCCGGGAAGTTCGAATTCGAGTTGCATCTGCCTGATAGCACTTAGATAGGCGGCGATCAGGGGGCGATTCAATTCGTATTCAAGGTTCTCGGAGCGGTCGTACTGAACGTTGACATCAACCCGGCCGCGTGCGAGGCGCTTGCTGATGACCCGCTTGATCTGGGTGTCGAGTTGATTCACCTCGGAGGGCAGGCGAAGATTTACGTCGAGAAAGCGGTTATTCACCGTTTTGATCTCGACCGATACAGCGACACCATCTTCGGCCACTGCACCTCGTCCAAAACCGGTCATTGATCTCATAGCTTTATAGTTGCTCGCGGGAGTTTTGGACATTATGCACCATTGCGGTCGATTGGTAAAAAGAGGGCTTTCATCCGCTTTACACATTTGGGGTGCATTGCTATGATTCTCCTGCATTTCTACCCCACTTATTTCATCAGGAGAACAAATCATTTATGTCAGTTGACTCGAAAGCCGAGATACGGATCGAACGCCCGAAGGGCATTGTTGCAGCCTTCATCTTTGATCCAAAGAACGATCCGTTATGGATCGTGGGTGTGAACAAATGCTTTCCGCAAACCGCGGGTTTGATGGCGAAAGGATCGAAATTTGAACGGAACGGGACGCTGGTAGGGAAGGGGTATTCGACGACCTACCTAGTCGTGCGAGACGAACCGGGCGAATTCGTCGAGATGACCGCTGAAGACCCATTTCAAATGAAGATCCGCTATGACCTGGCTGAAGACGGCGACAGTACATCAGTGAGGATCCGGCTTCAGGCATTCGGCGATCTAAATTTGCAGCGGTCGGCTTCGGCTGTCGAGAAAGCTGTGACTGAAAGCCTTAATGCTGATCTGAAAAAACTCAAGAGCTACATCGAAAATAACCTCAACTAAGCTTGAATTTCCATCTCGTCATCTTCCTCTGAGGCGAATTGAAGCTCATAAAGCGTCCGATATTTCCCGCCGAGTTCGAGGAGTTCGCGGTGGGTGCCGGTCTCAACTATTCTTCCTTTTTCCATCACCACGATCTTGTCCGCTCGCCTGATGGTCGAAAGCCGGTGGGCGATGACGATCGATGTCTTGCCCCGTAGCAGATTCGTAAGAGCCTTTTGGACGAGGCGCTCTGATTCCGCGTCAAGTGCCGACGTGGCTTCGTCGAGGATGAGCACGGGTGCGCCTACGAGCACAGCTCGGGCGATGGCGATTCGCTGACGTTGGCCGCCAGAGAGGAACAAGCCTCGTTCGCCGACCAGCGTGTCGTATTTTTGGGGAAGTGCTTCGATGAAGTCCGCCGCAAAGGCGACCCGTGCGGCTTCTGCAAGTTCTTCGTCGGTGCAGTCAGGTTTACCGTACGAGATGTTGTAGCGGATAGATTCGTTGAATAGAACCGTCTCCTGTGTGACGAGGGCAAACTGGCGCTTTAGGCTGGCGAGGTTGACGTCGCGAAGATCTATGCCGTCCCACATTATCGAGCCGTTCGTCGGATCGTAGAGACGCTGAATGAGACGGATCAGACTCGATTTGCCGCCGCCGCTTTCGCCGACAAGCGCGACCATTTGGCCGCGGGTGATCTCAAGCGAGATTTGATCGAGGATAGTCTTGTCCGGGTCATTTTCGTAATTGAAATAAAGGTCGCGGATCTCGATCTTGTCGTAAAGCGTTTTTAGTTCCACCGCGTCCGGGTTTTCCGGAAGCGTCTCGGTCGTATCGAGTATGCTCCAGACGTCCTTGGCCGCAGCGAAAGCTTTGGAGAGTTCGTTGTGCTGACGTGAGATCTTCCGAAGCGGATCATAACTTCGCAGGAGGAAATAGATGAACGCAAAAAACTGCGGCGCGTCCATATTACCCGTGTTTATCTCGCGAAGGCCGAAGAAGAACAGAATCACGAGCACGGTCGCACCGATGATATCGATCGTCGGGGGCGAAAGCGCTGAAATGCGGCCGCCGCGAAGATTTGCCTTTGCGATCATCTCCGCGACCTTTGCAAAGCGTGTTCGCTCGCGTCCTTCGGCTAGATATGCCTTCACTATCGTTTGATTCGAAAGCGTTTCTTGTGCCGTGTCCGTGAGCATTTTGTTGCCCTCAAATGACTGCTCGGCAAACCGGCGAAGAGCCTTGCTGAACTTGGTCGTGAGAAACGCGATGATGGGCGCAATGACGATCGCTCCGAGCATTAGCCGCCAATTGAAATAGAAGGCTGCCGAAAAGAAAAAGATGAGCATGAACGACTCGCGCAGCACATCACGGAGGTTCGCGGAAACGGCGTATTCGATCGCCGCGCAGCTTACTACAAGACGCGAAACCAGATAGTTCGTTCGTTGCTTCTCAAAAAAGGCTGCCGGCTGGCTGAGCAGGTGATCATACAGATCTCGTCGTAGATCGAGCACGGCTGACTGGCCTATTCGGGCCATGAGATACGAAGAGAAGTATTCGGCGATGCCTTTACCGATCGTGAACGAAACAAGTAGAGCTGATATCGCGAGCCACGCCTGATACCAAGGGTCGCGGGGGATGTAGTCGTGTAAGTTGAACGGTAGAGAACTTGTTCCGGCGGGGTTCGGCATGAACTGCTCGAAGATCGGGACTAAAAGGGCTCCGGTGGCCGTTTCGAAGACGGCGACGCCCACCATGGCGATCACGGCGAAAACGAAAAGGCCCCAGTGGGGGCGTACGTATGTGAGAAGGCGGCGAAGTTCCTGCATTTCGATGCGAATGACGAATATACGTTAATCAACGGCACTATGTCCACGAATCGATGTTGCAACTTGTGAAGCGTTTATGGCATCTTTTCAAGAACACCGAAGTCTCGGAGATGAATTCATGAACAAATTAAAAGTCCTTTGCGGTTTATTCTCGTTATTATTGTTTTTCGGAATTTCAGGAACGGTCTTTGGGCAGCTCGACGTTCCGAGGCGGACGACTGCGATCACGTATCCTTTAGATGAGCGGATCACGGTTCAGTTTCGCGGCACGACGCGCTTTCCAAGAATGGGCGGCCGGGCAAATATCAGACGGACGGCTCGCAACGGAACTGAGATAGATCTTTCGGTATTTAAGATGCCGCGGCCTTTTGAGCTTGGTGCCGGCTATGCCACTTATGTTTTGTGGGCGGTTTCGCCGAACGGACAGGTCGACAACCTGGGTGAGATCAGACGTCGCGGCTTTTTCGAATTTGACTCCAGCATCAAAGTCACAACGCGGCTGCAATCCTTCTCGCTGCTGATCACGGCCGAGCCTCACTACCTTGTGACGCGGCCGAGCCAGGAGATCATGCTTGAGAATCTGAATGGTGCGGCACGATCGGGACGGGCTATCGAAACGACCGCGGCGGTTCAGTATTTCGGCAACTCAAGCGATTTTTTCCGCGACGCACGAACGCCAGAGATCGCCGAGATCGATTATTCAAAGACGCCTTCCAC
>JACDAK010000205.1 GCA_013695495.1 Blastocatellia bacterium
TCGCGAAACGTGCCGTCATTGGACATTTGTTTGAGATCGCGGTTGGTAGCGGCGATAACGCGAGCGTCGATCACTGTTTCATCGTGAGCTCCGACCGGGCGCACCCGCTTCTCCTGGAGTACGCGCAGGAGCTTTACCTGCATTGCCGGCGACATCTCGCCGATCTCATCGAGGAAGATCGTGCCGTGATTCGCGGCTTCGAAGAGGCCTTTGCGATTAGTGTTTGCACCGGTAAATGAGCCTCTTACGTAGCCGAAGAGTTCTGACTCAAGCAGTGTTTCAGTGAAGGCGCCGCAGTTGATCGAGATGAACGGGCGTTCTGCACGCGGGCTCATGTCGTGAATAGCGCGAGCGACTAATTCCTTTCCGGTGCCGCTCTCGCCGCTGATCAGAATGGTGGACTGGACCTCGGCCACCGTTTCGATCATTTGGAAGATCGCCTCCATCTTGGCGGAGCTGCCGACAATGTTCTTAACGGAACCGCGATCGCGTTGAGCTCGCTTGAAGGCACGGTTCTCATCGATCAGCGCCTGTTTTTCGAGAGTTTTTTTGACGATGAGCTGCAACTCTTCGACATCAAATGGTTTTGTAACAAAATCGTCTGCCCCTAGCTTGAATGCTTCGCGCGCCGTCTCAACCGTCGCAAACGCGGTCATGAAGATCACCCCGAGGTCCGGCATCGTTTCCCGTATCTGCCGCAGCATCTCGATGCCGTCGACGTCTGGCATCTTTACGTCGGAGACGACAACATCAGATGGTTCTTTCTCAAGCAATTCGAGAGCTTCTCTACCGTTCTCCGCAGTTCGGACGGTGTGTCCTTCGCCTTGGAATACTAAACTCAGAAGCTGCCGATAGCTTTGCTCGTCATCAACGATGAGAATGTTTGCCATTATTTGGTGTACTGTAACGGGTTTGAGGGACAACAGCGAATAAGCCGGCTGCTGCACTCTTATTTTCACAGAAAAGACGGTCTAAATTCAAGGGCGATCCTAACTATCGCCTTCTTTCACATTCAAGTACTCTTTCAGCCGCATACCGTTCGATCTGTCATCAGCGGCCTTTTCAGCAGGTTTAACCTTCGCCTCACGCGGGAATTCGATGGCTATCAGAGTGCCTTCGCCCTCGGAACTGCGGACATTGATCACGCCACTGTGATCGCGAACTATTTGATAAACGATTGACAGCCCAAGCCCGGTGCCGCCTGTGGTTGAGTTGGCAAAAGGCTCGAAAAGCTGCTCAACTTGCTCGGGCGGCATTCCAACTCCTGTATCTTCAAAGGTCACCTTTACGCGTTTGTTGGGCAGAGTCCCAACTCCGACATGGAGGCTGCCGCCGTCTGGCATCGCGGAGAGCGAGTTACGCGACAAGTTCCAGAATATCTGTTTCAACTGGGTGACGTCACCGAGCGTTGTAACCGGGGTGTCGGGCAAATTCGCGACGATCGTGTGCGATTTCTTGATGTCCGGGCTGTGTTCCAGGAGCCGCACCGTGTCGCGAATAGCTTCGCAGAGGTCGATCTCGGTGAAATTTCCCGCTTTCGGCCGCGCGTAGCTAAGGAAATTAGTGATTATGTTGTTTAGCCTGTCTGATTCACGCAGAATTATGTCCATCAGATCTACGTGAATCGACTCGGGCGGCATATTTGATCGCAATACCTGAATTGCACCACGCATGGCACCAAGAGGGTTGCGGATCTCGTGGGCAAGGCCCGCACCGACGCGACCCACAGCTGCCAGACGATCTTTTCTGCGGACGCTTTCCTCCATCGAACGGATCTCGGTGAGATCTTGGAAGGTGATGATCATGCCCGACGCTTCGTGCGATTCCGAATAAAGCTGCGAGATGCTGTAGCCGATTCGCACTGCAAAGCCCTGGGGCGTCTCGAGATCCGTTTCGAAGCGAGGGATCTGCTCACCTTCGCCCTGAAAATGCAGTGAGAGGTCGATTGATTCGCGGATGTCACCGAAAAGGGAAAATACGGAGCGTCCCTTCATTTCGGCAGGACGATAACCAGTGATTTCGGTCGCGGCTGCGTTGAAGGTGTAAATGCGGCCATCGAGATCGGTTGTGATAAGCCCTGAACGGATCGATTCGATTATTCGCTCGTGTAGCAGTTGGAGGTTGGCAAGCGTTTTCGCCGTTTCCGCCAACCGCTCTCCGGATGAGCGCCGTTCAGCAAGTCGAGCCGCGAGTAGGCCAACTACCAACAACGCGACTACATGGAAGCTTGCGATCTCCGTTACCTTAGATAGCGGCTGTCCTGAGTTTACCCCTGAAATGATTCCCATCCCCGAGAGGAACGCCATGGATGCGAACATCAAGATGCAGATGATAGCTACAATGATCGTGGGAAAGGGGCGAAAGAAAAGACTCGCGACGCTGATGAGGATGATGTAAAGCGTTATATACGGTGATGCTAGATCGCCGGTGCGCCATAC
The DNA here is from genome assembly GCA_013695495.1 of Blastocatellia bacterium. GTDB lineage: Bacteria > Acidobacteriota > Blastocatellia > Pyrinomonadales > Pyrinomonadaceae > OLB17. The sequence goes on from JACDAK010000205.1 coordinate 2,439, forward strand.
GAGCCACGTTATGAGTACCGCGTCGAGCACGAACTGAACCCAAAGCTGCCACTTTAGATTCGAGGCAACCCTCGTCAACACAAGGTAAATCACAGACAGACCGAGGGATAGTGAAAGTACGATCAAAATCCCGTTAGGCAACTCGCTCAGTGCTACGTCGAGTCGCGAGCCGTACCAGAAGTAAGCGACGGCGAAGAGGATCGCTGCCACCATCATTCGGCCGATGATCAGTTTCGTGACGCGCTGTCTTTCGCTCCAATTGGTTGGACCCGGGTTTTCGTCTACTATGGACATAGATGGTGGAAAGTCAACAAGTTACGAAGGAAGATGCAGAGAGCCCGTCGCTTACCGAAGAGCGGCCCTGGGGAAGCTATACGATCCTCGACAAGGCGGGCAATTTCAAGGTAAAGCGGCTGGAGGTAAAACCCGGCAAGCGGCTTAGTTACCAGCGTCACCGTCACCGGGCGGAACATTGGTTCATCATCTCCGGCACCGCTAAGATTACCTTAAACGGTGAGGAAATTACAGCGAAGAGCGGCGAGAGCATAGATATAGCATTGGGTGCCGAACATCGGGTGGAGAACCCGGATCTCTCAGAGATGCTAGTTTTTATTGAGGTGCAGACAGGCGACTATTTCGGTGAAGACGACATCGTAAGGATAGAAGATGATTTTGGGAGATCGGGATAGCCGTGATCTCTGGAACAATTGCCCACCCAGTTTAAGAATGGCGCTGACGTTCGAGCGAAAACTACCGATAATACTGTTCTTTGTATTTATCGTTCTTGCCACCATCGGCTTTGTGTTTCACCAGAACACCGTTTCGCTGCAAGAGGCATTAAACTGGGAACAGCATACCCAAAAAAAAACCCTACAACTTGATTCGACGCTCACGGCAACGATCGATGCCGAAAGCCACATGCGGGGATTTCTTTATACCGGGAACACGTCGTATTTGGAGCTTTACGAGCGTGAGAAGCGTTCGATCGCGACGCAAATCGCGACACTTAGGGAGCTAAGCACAGCACATCCCAGTCAGACGCCCGAGATTCAGCGGCTGCAGTCGTTGGTGTCGGAATTTCTTCTCGTTACGGATGCGAAGATCGGCCGGCGCAAGCAGTTTGGCGCGGAACAGGCGGTAGAAGAGATGAGGATCCAAGACACAAAGGGTGTGATGGATCGCATACGTGGCTCGGTGGAGAAGCTCAAAGGCGACGAATTGGCCACCGCGCAGACTCGACGGCAGAATCTAGACAACAACCTTTACTGGACCATATGGATACTGATCGTGACGAGCGTGGCGGGTGTGATTTCGCTGGCTTCGGCAAATCTTATGGTTTGGAGTGAGGGCCGAAAACGGTCGGCGGCCGAGCTTGCACTGACCGAGGCTAACAAAGGGCTCGAGCAGAAGATCGACCGCCGGACGGCGGAGCTGAAGGTTGCGAATGAAGGTCTGACGCGGAGTGCCGAAGAACGCGAGGTGCTGCTTGCGAAAGAACAGAAGGCCAGGCTCGAAGCGGAAATAGCCAATCGTTTGCGGGACGAGTTTATGGCCACGGTGTCGCATGAGCTTCGAACACCGCTCAATTCTATTTTGGGGTGGGCCCGTCTTATCAAGACCGGATCGCTGGACGAGGACCGGGCGAAGAAAGCGATCTCGACCATCATCAAGAATTCGGAGACTCAGAATCGTCTTATTGAAGACCTGCTTGATGTCGCGAGAATAATATCGGGCAAGGTCCAGCTTGAGTCAGAACCCCTGAAGATCGTATATATTGTTTCCCATTCAGTTGAAAGTGTTCAGCCGACGGCTGCATTGAAAGCGATCGATATCGAGTTTGTGCAGAACCGCGATACGGATAACGCTATTGTTGATGGAGACCGGGACCGATTAATTCAAGTATTCACCAATTTGTTGACGAATGCGGTGAAGTTCTCGTCGAATGCGAGCACAATTCGCGTGTCGATGATACATGGAGAAGACAGCGTTATCATAGACGTGCAGGACGAGGGCATCGGGATAACGCCGACATTCCTGCCGCTCGTATTTGAGCGCTTTCGGCAGGATGTCGGAAGCGGACCTGAAGCGGGCGGGCTAGGGCTAGGGCTTGCGATCGTGCGTAATTTGGTGGAGATGCACGACGGTTCGGTCGCAGTTTCGAGCGAGGGTCAAAATATGGGCGCCAAATTCACTGTAACGTTACCGCTGTCGGCGAGGCGACAGATTCGGATGACTGAAGAATCTTTTGAACGGCTTCAGACAAATCTTTAACGATTAGATCGGGGCGGGCCGGAAGGTTCTCTCGGTGCTCCGCTCCGTACCCGGTTTCTACCAAGATCGTTCGTGTTCCCGCATTCTTTCCTGCCAAGATATCTAGGGCCTTGTCGCCGATCATCCATGAAGCGGATAAGTCAATGCCGAACTGTTCTGCAGCCTCTTTGATCATTCCCGGCAATGGTTTGCGGCACTTGCAACCGGCGTCTGGAAGATGCGGGCAATGGTAAAATCCGTCGATGAGGTTTCCGGCGTGCGCCTGAAGACTCTCATGAATCGCTTCCACTGCGGACACGTCGAAGTACCCTCGGGCGATCCCGCTTTGGTTCGTGACCACAAAGAGATAGAAACCGGCGGCTTTGAGGCTTTCGAGTGCGGGCCGAGTGTATTCGAATAGCCGCATTTCCTCCACCCTTGAGAGAAAGTCGACCTCTTCGATAAGAGTGCCGTCTCGATCTATGAAAACTGCTTTACGTGTGTTCTCCGGCATAGGTAAAGTCTGCATCAAAGTAGCCCCAATGACAATCGTGCGTGGTCGTAGACACGTTCAACCGTGATCCGCGTCATACATCTATGATCGATGGGGCACTGCCGCAGCATGCATGGTGAACATTCTACAGGTTCACGGATGATCTCCGAGTCGATGCCGAGCGGAGCTGTTGTAACAGGGTTTGTGGGGCCGAAAATTGTTCGCGTCGGGATCCCTACCGCAGCGGCGATGTGGGCGAGGCCCATATCGTTCGAGATGAAAACGTCGAGGGCAGTCATAAGTTGGACCACCTCAGCGATGGAGGTTTTGCCGGTGAGGTCGATCGCGGCTGATCGTGAAAGCGAATTCACGGTTTGAGAAATGTTGGATTCGGATTCAGAGCCGAAGAGTAGAACTTTCGCACCTGAATCTTGAAGCTCGTCAATCAGTTTGGCGAAGTTTTCGGCCGGCCAGCGTTTGGCCATTGAGTTTGTGGATCCGACGCCTATGCCAATCACTTTCTGCAAAGCTGGATCGACGCCGAGTTCACGAAGATAATTGTGTGCTGCCTCTTTTCGCTCATTACTTACGGTGATGATCGGCTTTGTCGCGGACTTTCGGACGGAATCTGTACGGAGGATTCGTCGTTCGACCTCGGCCACGAGGCCAAGGTATAGCATCGATTCGTGCCGAGAAGATTTCCACTCGGGAACTCGAATCCGATCGCTAAGCAAGAATTTACGACCTTCGCCTTTGTAACCGAATCTCCGTGGGATCTTCGCAAGGCGGGCTACGGCGGCTGAGCGGTACGAGCCCGGAAATATTATCGCGAGGTCGAATCTTTCTGCTCGGAGAGCGTTTGCTTGAATGACGACGCCTTTAACCCCGGCTGGTTCGTCTGCGATTGGGAGAATGCCGTCGATGTAATCGGCATTGCGAAAAATACCTTCGGCCCACGAGCGTATGTGGAGCGTGATGTGAGCGCCGGGGAAGATACGACGGAGTTCCATGAGCGCCGGAATGGTCATCACGGCGTCGCCGATCCAATTGGTTCCGCGAACAAGAATCTTCATTTCTGGTCCCGGGCTTCGTTCTCGATCAAGAGTCGTAAGCCTTCTTCGACAGACGTCGTCGGCTCCCAGTCAAGTTCCTGGGTTACGCGGCTGAGATCGGTCACGTAACTTAGCGGCGGCGGGGCGGGAACTTCAGCCGTTTCGTCGATCACCGCCTCCGTTCCTGTTGCCTCTTCGATGCGGCTGACCAGCTCACGGAGCGACATAGCAT
>JACDAK010000206.1 GCA_013695495.1 Blastocatellia bacterium
GCCTCGGGCGGCACACGGGCGCCGTGTGCTACGAGCAGCTCTTCAACATCATCATCGGAGGCCTTATCCCACGCGGTCTCGCCGTCTTCGTCCTCTGCATTGACGTCAGCACCGGCAGCGAGCAGCAACTGAACGTTCTCGAGATCGCCTTCGCGCGCGGCGATCATGAGTGCGGTCTCGCCTTTCTTGTTGCGATGATTGACGTCGGAGCTTGCCCGGATGAGAACTTCGAGCACCTCAGCCGGAACGGAGCGGACGGCTGCGACGACAAGAGGCGTGTCGCCGTCTACATCCTCCGCCTCGAGCGACGAGCCTGCGTTCACGAGCATTTCAGCAAGCTCAGCAGTACTTTCTTCATCCAGAAACATCAGCGCGGTCATTCCCTTTTCTTCGACCGCGTTTGCATCCGCGCCTGAATCGAGCAGCAGTCGCGTGATCTCTACACTTCCCACCAAGACGGCAGTCATTAATGGCGTGTCGCCTTCGGAATCAGTCACGTTAACATCGGTGCCTGCAGCAAGAAGCTGCTTAACTTCATCGAGATCCTCATCCCAGATTGCGGAAAAGATCGGGTCGCGATCCGTTCCGACCGAAACGACCATACCCATGATCACCATCTCGTCAGACAATTCGAGAATGATATTGTGCTGCAGTAATGCCCCAGGAGCCACTGAATACTCGTATTTGCCGTCCTGACTTGAGAATCCGGCGGCATCTACCGCGATACGGAACGGCTCGTTCATATCTTCATCGAAGGAATAGTTTCCGACACCGTCTGTTACTCGTCGCGCCAGGATCGAATCGTCGGGCCGGAAGAGGGTTATCATTGCACCAGGGACCACGGCTCCGTTCGGGTCAAACACGGTACCGTAAAGGGTGCCTTGTTTCTTGGGTGAGATCTCGCCCGCGGCCAGATTATCAAGTGCGGTAGCCGTCGCCTTGGAACGAGGCATTGGCACAGGCGTGCCTTGTGCGTAGGTTATTGCGGAAAGACCGAGCGTTGCTCCGACGACGCCGGCGGCGAGGCGTGGGGCGCGGCGGGTTATCCTGACCAGCGTGTCGGCGAAAACAGGCTGCTGCGTTACCGGATCAATTCGGTAGCGGACGCAGATGTTGCTCTGGGATCGCTTGACGAGACGCAGTGCGTCTTTACGGGTTGCGGTGGAAAGATCGGCTATGTGTTTAGAACAATGGGAGCAAAATCGGACGCTTTCGTTCCCAGACATTTCGTTCCATTTTTCGCTGCAGGGCTTGGCAATTTTCAATGAGCGGTCGGCTCGGAAATTTGGCATACGGGTATCCTCCAAAACGCTAAGTTCAAATCGGACAGGCGTTTGTCTAAGCAGTTAGACAAATTGCATATGGTTTTGTTCCCGAATATTCGTGGATGGCGATCGTCTTACAGCGTTAGTTACCGAGGCAGGAAATTTGGTTGCTTTCGGTGGCGGGGGAAATGTTGAGCGGCCCGGGAGCGATCACCCGAGCCGCCAAGATTTGTTAGGCGAAAAATAAAGGCGGAAATATCCGAAGAACGATAAGCGGAAATCCGACAGCGGTCGCGAGTAGAAATTTCTTTTCGACAGCACGTGTGTCAATCGTATTGATATTGATTGCCATAACAGCCTCCCGCTAGATACGCGATAATGGCTGCGGCAAAATATCGTCAATTGAGAAATTCTCTTGCGGCGGGCTCGGGCAGAAGGGAGCCGAGCACGGGGGCTTCTTCTTCAAGATCCCAGATCTCGAAGAGTTCGGTTGGGCATTCGGTGATGAAACGCGAAGGCTTCTGCAGCACCGTCTGGCGATTGTAGTCGGTGATGAGGAGCGGATAGGTGAGGTAAAGCTCGTCTTTCGCACGAGTGAGGGCGACGTACCAGAGGCGGCGTTCCTCTTCTTCGCTTTCCATTTCGCGGAGTGAGCGTGGGGATGGGAACTTGCCTTCGGCAGCCCAGATGACGAAAGCGGCGGACCACTCCAGACCCTTTGCCTGATGGATGGATGTGAGGGTGAGGAGTTCGTCATCCTCTGCGCCCTCGACAACTTCTTCGCCGACGATCGGCTGTGGTTCTTTGAAGCGTTCGGTGGAGATAAGGGCCAGCTCAGAAAGGAACGTTTCGGTGTTGTCGTATCGGCGCGAATACTGGGCGAGGCCGCGGATGTCCTCGGTGCGGGCTTCGGCATTTTCGTAGTTTTCGACGAGGTGCTGTTCATAGCCGTTCTGCATTATTAGGTCGATCTGCTTGCCGGGGTCGTCGCGGTTCTCTTGGGCAGAGAGCAGTTCAAAGAGGTTAATGAGCGACTGCAGGCCGTGTTTGGCACCGCGAGATGCTTGCACGTTCTCTTTGAGCGCCGGGAGGAAACGGAAACTCGAATCCACGGGGCCGGCTTTGAGCATCAGCGATTCGTAAACGCGATTGGCGGTGACGGCGCCTACGCCGGGGATGAGGCGAAGGACACGTTTCCATGCGAGCTCGTCGCGGGGGTTTACGATGATCCGAAGATAGGAAATGACGTCTTTGATGTGAGCTTGCTCAAAGAATCGAACGCCAGATTGGACACGGTACGGGATGTTTCGGCGCGAGAGTTCGAGCTGCAACTCCATCGAATGATAATGCGAGCGATACATCACGGCTATGTCTTCGAGGCTGGTGCCTTCGTCGCGGAGTTCGAGGATGCGGGAGGCGACAAACACAGATTGCTGATCGACGTCAGAACAAGGGACAAGCGCGGGTTTAACTTCGCGGGAGCGCTTGACGGCCTTGAGCAGCTTTGGGAACTGGCGGCGGTTGCCGGCGATGGAGACGTTTGCAAGGTCGAGTATCTCCGGCGTGGAGCGGTAATTTGTTTCTAGCTTGAAGAGCTGAGCCTCGGGGTAGCGTTTTGGGAATTCGTAAATGTTCGTGAACTCGGCACCCCGCCACGCGAAGATGCTTTGGGCATCGTCGCCGACGACCATGACGTTGCGATGCTTGGCGGCTAGCAGATCGATGATCTCAGCCTGCAGGCGGTTCGTGTCCTGATATTCGTCGACAAGGATGTGCTGAAACTGTTCGGTGTAGAGTTCGGCGATCTCCTTTTTCTCTATCAATACGCGTTTTAGATTAAGCAGAAGGTCGTCGTAATCCATCACGTTTCGTTCCTTTTTTCGCAAGCGATAGATCTGCTCGACGCGTTTGATCTGTGGGGTGAGCATCTCGAAATACGGATATTTGCCGGCGATGATATTTTCGAGGGGCAGGTCGGTGTTGTCGGCATAGCTGATGATGCTTTGGATGACATCCGCTTTAGGGAAGCGTTTCGCTTTCGTATCGATCGCGGCATCGTCGACGCAGATGTTGATCAGGTCGCGGGCATCTTCGCTGTCGAGGATGGAGTAGTTTGAGTCGAACCCAAGCGACGTCGCATGCCGCCGTAGGATCAAATTGGCGATGCGGTGAAACGTTCCACCCCACACCCGGTGGACGTTCTGCGACCCAGTAAGATTTTCGACCCGCCGCAGCATTTCGCGCGAAGCGCGGTTAGTGAAGGTGGCGAGCATGATCCGCTGTGGCGAAATGCCTTGCTCGATCAAGTAAGCAACGCGGTAAGTAATTGTGCGGGTCTTACCCGTCCCCGCGCCCGCTACGACAAGGGTCGCCTTCGGCTGAGCCGTCACGACCGCAAACTGCTCATCGTTCAACTCCGCCTTAAAGCGCGTCAGCCTTTCCGGCGAGGAGCTCTGTTTACGCTTTACGACATACTTTTTCATCAGTGAGACATCATGTTATCATCGGAATGCTCGGTTTCCAATTGGGCAGCAGCGCTAACGTACGCTTTATACTAGACACAGCCGCGGACGGTGCAGTAAGTTAATGCAGTGAGTATGTCGCGTTTCAAATCTACAAAACTTTTGGTGCTGGTGATGGCCGTTTTGTCCCTGAGTGGGTCGGCCATTGCGGCGTGCATGTGCTCGCATCATACGCCGGCGGCTAATACTGCATCGCTGTCGTGTCATGGCGGGTCGGATGAGGCCGGGCACAAGCCTGCCGATGCCGAGCCTCGTCATGAGACGGGGCATTCGATCGAAGTAAGCTGCGACTGTTTCGTTAGGACGCCGGTCGTTGCGATCACGGCAAAATCTGAGACGAAGAAGTCGGACACTTCGGACGTCGATAACGATTCTGCAGCTGCGGCCGATGCGTTCGACCTAAGGGTGCTGCAAACGCTCACCTCGTCCGGCGATCTATACCGCTCACCTTTGTATCGATCAGATCACCCAAGACCTTCGGGTCCTTCGCGCGCACCTCCGCGCCTGTAAATCAGAGTAACGACAATCTATCGGGCAAATTGGCGGACCGTTTACGGTTCGTCTCGCCCGTCTGTTGACCGGCGGGTATCGCGCCGTCGGGGAGATGATTTACAAAACGGAGATCATACAGTGAAATTCATATTGCTTTTTTTATTTGGGCTAATATTTATCAGCCCGGCAGCTGCGCATGAGCCATTTACGCTTGTAAGCAGCGAACGAACGACGCTTTCTGCGGCAGCGCTCGCTGTTGCGGAATCAGAGCAAACCACGGGACGGAAGGACGGTCAGACGCTGCGCTTCACGCAGAACGAGATCAGGCTGGTGGTGACCACGGGTCCGGAGGACGATATGTTGTCATACCGGATTCAAGGGATGCGGAACCCGGTGCTCGCCGTGCCCTCGGGGGCCGTACTGCGGATCCTGTTCACCAACACGGACTATGACATGCGTCACGACATCCGGTTTGCGCATCGTAACCCGCCTTTTGATCTCGCACCGGCGCTTGAGGCGTCGGCGGGAACAGAGCGGCTTACTGCCCGCAGCGAAGACAATGTTTTTCAGGCAGAGGATATAGTTTTACGTGCGGTGTCGAATGGGAACTATACATATTTTTGCTCGGTCCGCGGGCACGCTCGGGGCGGGATGTGGGGTAACATCGCGGTCGGAGTTGAACCGGACGCCGCTGCTGCCCAACCTCAGAGAACCGAGCACGTCCATTCACCCGACGAAGACAACGACGCCGGTCACGACCACGTAAAACCTGCCGCATCACCGACGCCGCATCAGCATCACACGCCTGCCGCGACACCCACACCACATGATCATACCGGGCATGGAGCCACACCTGCGGCTTCGCCGACACCGCACGACCACGCGGGGCATGGAGCGGCACCGGCCGGCGGCCACGCGGGACACGATGAAGGAACGATGAGTTCGACCGTCGACATCGGCGACCCGATGAGCCGGGAAGGTTCGGGTACGTCGTGGCTGCCTGATTCGTCGCCGACGTATGCGTACATGAAGATGTACAACGACGGCGGGATGTTCATGCTTATGGGCACCGGGTTTGTGCGATATACACAGATCGGATCGGACCGCGACGTATCGATCGCGGGCAAGGGCGGGCGAAACCGGATAAGCGCACCGACCATGTTTCATGCGATGTATTCGAGGCCGCTCACCGAACGATCGCAGTTGGGCGTACGCGTTATGGCGAGCCTTGACCCAATATTCGAACGCGGGTGGGGTTATCCGCTCCTCTTTCAGACGGGCGAAACGTACGGTGGCTTTCCGATGCACGATCGACAGCATCCGCATGATTTTATTTCGGAGCTTGCGGCGACCTATTCGTATAAGGTCAACGAACGGCAATCGGTTTTTATCTACGGCGGTGTCGCTGGCGAGCCGGCGCTTGGCGCCCCGATGTTTATGCACCGACACTCGGGGATGAATAATCCGGACGCACCGATCTCGCATCACTGGCAGGACGCGTCGCACATAACGTGGGGTGTGATCACAGGCGGCTATAACTTTGGAAAGGCAAAGATCGAAGCGAGTGTGTTTAACGGCACTGAGCCGGACGAGAACCGGTGGGCATTTGATAAGGTCCAGCTCAATTCATTCAGCGGGCGCTTTTCATTGAACCCTACGCCGAACTGGGCATTTCAGATCTCGCACGGATACCTCAAAGAGCCCGAGCGTGCGGAGCCGGATCTGGACCACCTGCATCGGACCACAGCCTCGGCTCTCTATAACAAGCCGTTGTCAGACGGGCGGAATATTGCCGCGTCGTTCGTGTGGGGTCAAAATCATAAGGAAGGGAGAGCGACAAATGCTTATCTGTTCGAGGCAGATTATAGCTTTGGGAAGAACTCGATCTTTGGCAGGGTCGAGCAGGTGCAGAAGGATGGGCACGAGCTTGTCATTCCGCACAGCGATCCGATACATGACGACGTGTTCTTGGTCGGAACTTACGCGATCGGGTATGTCCGCGACATTGTGAAAGATAAGGGGATCGACGTCGGGATCGGGAGCATGGCGACGTTTGGGACGAACCCATCGAGCCTTGTCCCGTATTACGGCGGGACGAAACACGTCGGATGGCAGGTGTTTCTGCGGTTTAGGCCTTCGCGGTTGCGGCACTAGTCTCGGCTAATCGATTGCAAAGCTGACGTTCACGACGGCTGTCATGTCTTTTTCGATGGTCGAGGTGTCGTAAACGCCGTAATCTGACACCTCGGTCGAGTCGGCCGCTGTGATCTGCATTACGCCCATGCGAGCGGAGCGGACGGAGCCGATCGAATTGCCTGTGCTTGAGGCGATTCGCTCGGCTCTTTCTTTTGCGTCCTTGGCGGCCTCGCCGAGCATTTCGACCTTCAGATCCCCGATGGCGTTGTAATAGTATTGCGGAGCTTTCGATTCGACGAGGATCCCTTGATTGATGAGCTCGGTCGCCTCGCGGGCGATCTGCGCGATCTTTTGCACATCGGCCGAGCGAACCTCGATCTGCTGGGTCAATACGTAGCCTGTTATCTCTCCGGTTTCGTTGTACTCGGAGTCACGGCGTTTGAGCGTCGACGTTGAGATGGACGAGATGGTCATCTGTTCTTCGGCAATGCCTTTTGAAAGGAGATATTGCTTTATGCGCGGAATGCTGGAGGCAAGTTCCTGGTAGGCGGCACTAAGCTCCGCCGACTGCGCAGAGACTCCGGCTGTCCATACGACGAGGTCCGAAGTGATGCGGCGCTTTGCAGAACCCGTCACGGTAATTGCCTCATCGCCTTTGCGGGCTGTTGAAAAGAACCAGCCGAAGATCGTTGCCGACAACACTAAACCGATCGCCAATGCCACGCCGCCATTAAACCAATATTTGCTTGTTGCGACTTCCATGGTCATCCTCCGAAACTGTTTTGCCATCAACATAATACGCCGAATTTTCTGTTTGCCAAGCGCAATTTGCGCACATCTGCAAAAAAGGGGACGAGTTTGCAAATGAGTGTCGCGAAAGTTACGATTAAGTTTCCAAAACAGAGAGGCAAATATATGAAATTACCAGGTGGATTTGACATAAATTCGATGATGCAGCAGGCCCAGCAAATGCAGGAAAAGATGGGCAAGGAAATGAAAGAAACCGTCGTGGACGCGACAGCCGGCGGCGGCGCCGTAACCGTCAAGATGCGGGGTGACTTCGAAGTGATCGAAGTAAAGATCTCGCCCGATCTCGTAAAGGACGGCGACGTCGAGATGATTCAGGACCTGACCGTCGCTGCCCTAAACGAAGCACATCGCAAAGTCGAAGAATCGCTCAAAGGCAAGCTCGGCGGCATGCTCCCTCCGGGAATGATGTAGTCCGAATGTGGAGTCGAATTCTGGTTTAGAGTGACGCCTTTTGGCGGCGTTCTGACGAATGCGAGAAGCCGGCTAAGCCGGAACTCTGAACATAATGCTTGATTATTCTGAACCGGTAGCCCGACTTATTGACGAGTTCAAACGCCTGCCGGGTATCGGGCACAAATCGGCTCAGCGGTTGGCGTTCTATATTCTTCGCAGGCCGCAGGCCGAGGTCGACAATTTTGTTCGCGCGCTAACCGAAGTTAAGGAAAAGATCGTTTTCTGCCGCATTTGCAACAACCTCACCGACGTTGACCCTTGTCTTTATTGTTCAAATCCCAAACGCGACAGATCAATAATCTGCATTATCGAAGAGCCGTATAACCTTGTAGCGGTCGAGAAAACTCGGTCATATCGCGGGCTATATCACATTCTGCATGGCTCACTATCGCCGATGCGCGGGATCGGGCCCGACGAATTGATGCTGCCCAATCTGCTTCCGCGTCTGATGCCGGAAAATAACGAAGGCGTGGAGGTTCAGGAGGTGCTGGTTGCGACCAACCCAACCACGGAGGGCGAGGCGACGGCGAACTACATTTCACGGCTGCTCAAACCGCTCGGCGTGCGGGTGACGCGACTTGCAATGGGCATGCCCGTCGGCTCTGACCTCGAATACGTTGACGAAGTGACGATGGACAAGGCTCTTGCCAACCGGCACGAGATCTGATCGGGCTATCCTATGGCAGGACAGACCAGACAGCTACGATTTTCCGACGCTGTTTTTAACCGCCGCGGGAACCTCGTTTTCCGGGCGATGCTGCTGGTTTTCGGCACGGCACTCAAATTTTTTTTCCGCCGCATCGAGACAGTTAATTCCGAAGTCGTGCCCGAAGGCACCGGCGTGGTGTTCGTCCTCAACCACCCAAACGGGCTGATCGACCCCGCATTGATCTTCTTCGCGCTCCCGCGACGCATCTCGTTCCTCGCAAAATCTACGCTCTTTAACGTCCCGGTTCTCTCTTACCTTGTGAAGTCGGCGGACGCGCTGCCTATTTATCGACGAGTAGATGCCGGAGCCGATGTTTCAAAAAATTTGTCGACCTTCGATGCCGCGCGAGACCTGCTGCGTCGGGGCGGATCGATCGCGTTGTTTCCCGAGGGGATCTCGCACAACTCACCGAAACTCCTGCCTGCAAAGACAGGAGCTGCGCGGATAGCCCTCGGTGCGGCGTCAAAGCATGAGGACGGGCGGGTTGACGTAAAGATCGTTCCGGTTGGACTGTTCTATACGAGCAAAACGACGTTTCGCAGCGAAGCGCTGATCCATTTCGGAGAGCCTTTCGCTGTAAAGGCCATCGAACTGGAGCACGATGGTGAGGTGCCCAAAGACGAGGTCAAAGAGCTTACTGATCAAATCGAAGCCGCGCTTCGTGACGTGACCCTAAATGCAGAAACGGAAGCCGAACTGCAAACCGCACGAATAGCCGAACGGATATTTGCCGCCGACAGCGACGTAATCGATTTGAGTCAGAGATTGCTGTTCCTGAAGAATTATGTGGAGGATGCCGAAAACGGAAAGCCGGATGGGCAAACCCGCGACCTGAACGTTCGAATAGCTCTGTTCGGGGAGAAGGTGAGTTACTTTGGGATAGAGCCCGAGCATCTTTCGCTTGCAAGGCTTACGCCGACACTCGTTGCGCGTCAGGCGTTTCTGCAGTCGTGGGTATTGTTGCTGCTGCTTCCGGTCACGATCGTGGGAACGCTAATTCACTTTCCTGCATATCAGGCCTGTAAGATACTGGCGGCAATCTATTCCCGCCACGGGGCAGACGATATCGCATCGACGGTAAAAGTGCTTGCTGGTGTCGTGTTTATGCCGTTGACATGGCTTGTGATCGCAGGCGTGGTATATCACTTCATCGGTTGGCAGGCCGCGCTGATATCGCTGCCGCTGTCATTTCTGAGCGGCTATTCGGCACTTTATTCGCTTGAAGAGATCGCGGAACTTAGCGGGTGGGGGAAAGCTATCTGGCTATATTTCCTTTCGCGTGACAAGTTTCTGAGGTTATTCGCCGAGCGGCGAGCACTGCTCGATGAAATCCGCTCGGCGGCCGAAGCTGCTTAAAAGCGTACCTTTTCTCGTTCTACATCGGATGCGTTTCGCGA
>JACDAK010000144.1 GCA_013695495.1 Blastocatellia bacterium
GAGTGTCAGCGGGGCGTATCGTCGGTCGCCGTCGCGGACAAATCGCGGATTGACGAAGTCTAACTGCGCAATCTGGCGCCGCTGACTCATGCGGATCTGGCCGCCGCCCTGCCACAGATTTCCGAACAGATTGATATGCCGCAGATCGATGAACCCGCTCACTCCGACATCGGTCGAATATCCACCACCGAGCTGCATCAACCGCGGCTGCTGTTCTTCGACCTCGATTATGATGTCGGAATAGCGACCACCTTCTGCTCGGTCGCCTGCAGGTTGCGGGCGGATAGTGACGCGGGAAAATGCGTCGCTGCCGTAAAGGTTTTGTTCGCTGGCATAGATATCTTGCGCGGTCAGCAATCCGCCTGACCTCAATACTGATGCTCTTAGGATCGCTGCTTCGTTAGTACGCTCATTGCCAGTTACCATGATGCGGGATATATGAACAGGCCCGCCCTCGTTGTTGACGTTGATCACGACCCGGAACATCCCCTCGCCTGTGACAGGGTCGATCGTGCGCTCGTCGATCGAAAAATCGACGGAGGCATCAAAATAGCCGGCCTGGGAATAGTGCTCGGCTATGATCCTCTGTGCATTTCTCATCTTTGCATGCGAGTAGTTTTCTCCTACGAGCGGCGGGAGAAGTGCGATGAGTTGATCATCTGTGAATGCATCGTTGCCGACGATATCCACGTGAGAAACGATGGTTGCGGGGCCCTGCTCCACGATGAAAGTGATGATCAGATTTTCACCATCCGGCGAAACACCCTGGTTCACGCGAACCTCTGCGTCGCGATACCCGAGTTCACGGAGAAGAGAGCGGATCGTTGCTGCGTCTTCTTCAAGTATCCGCTCGCTTGTGTAGCCTCGCCCGTAGCCGAAGAGCGGGATGAAGCCGAAGATGTTTGCCACTTGAGTATCGAGAGCGGGCCTGATCTCATCGATCGTGAACTGGTCGGTCCCTTCCAGCCTGATATCTACCAAGCGAAGTCTGCGGTTGAGGTCAACGCGGTAGGTCAGCGTGACGGTTCTCCCTTCGAGTTCGTGGCTTGCGAGTGCCGAACAGAGGAATTCCGTTTCGTTCGGTATTGCGGTGCCGCTCTCGGACAGTGAGGGCTCTACAGAACAGATCGCTACTACGTCGACGAAAAAGTAACCTTGTTCCTGATAATAATTCTCAAGGCGGCGCTCGCCTTCGATGATCGCAGCGTAATCGAGTGTGCCCTCACGTCGAACAGGAAGCAGCCTTCGCTGTGTTCGCGTACCGATGCGGTCACGCTCTGCATCAACGACAACCTCTACGGTCGGTCCGGAGGTTCCCGTTACTGCAATGCTCATGGTGTTAGTGTCGCTGTCATAAACAACACGGGGCTCTTCAAGCCTCGGTGCAAGAAACCCGTCGTCGCGAAGGATCTCCCGGATCTTCTCGACGTCTTGCGCTAATCGCTCGCGGGTAAATCCGGTTCCCGGCCTAAGCCTCAAGCGTTCGACCATTCCAGAAGTGTCGAAGCCCGCGATCTGAATGGTGAAGGTGTCTACCGTCGCCTGCTCTCCGGTCGAAACGCGGAAATTTACGTCCACGGCGGCTTCACCGGGCACGGCCACCTGCGTGAACGTCACCTCCGAGCGGAAGAACCCTCGGTCGCGAAGGTACTCTAAGACCACGTTCGCGTTGTCTCGAAGTTCCTGTTCCGATACTGCGGCGCCCGGGTCGAGCAGGCTCAATCTCAGTAACAGTTCCTGCTCCGTGATCGGCTGGCCTGGCGGGCCCGTGACCTCAACGTTCACACGACGCGCCCGCGTCGTTCGCGTCAGTCTAAATCGAAGGGCGACCCCGGCACCTGCGTTCTCTGCCTCAGCTATCGCGGAAACGATGTCGCCGGTGCGATAAAGCCGCTCTAACGTGTCCCGCATTCTGACTGCAGCGTATGTGTCGCCCAGCGTATCGCGGATGATAATGCGATACTGCTCGGCCTCGCCGTTGCCGCGATCGCCGTCTTCGAAAACGATGGTGATATCGGTGACCGGGCGGTTCTCAAATTCGGACTGGCCAGCCACGGCGGTGGTTATCAGAAAGCAACAAAATAGGGCGGCGAGGCCGGTGAAAAGGCGCGCAGCAGTACGCCGGCCCGCGGTCAGCGACGCTTCAGGTCCGGCAGTCGACTTCCTCCGGAAGATCTCTGTTACCCCCTTACTTTGCAATTCTCTAAAAACGCTTTCTAAACCTCACTTCTATGCTGAAATTATCGCGATTCTGCGTAACGTTGCTTAACGACCGCTGTTCATATTGCGCAACAACTGACAAGCGATTCGATACGCGGTATTCCAGTGCGATCACCTGATTTTGATCCGCCGACAGGTTCGTTGCGTAGGTGACCCGAAGGTTGTTATTTATTTGGCGTCCGACGGTAAGCCGAGCTGAAGGATCCAGCCGTTCGCCTGCAATTATCGGGTCTATCTCAAATACGTTGAGACCGAATAGCCTGTCTGTAGCTCGACGTGCCGGATTGTTGATTATCGAATCAGTCAAGATCTCGGCTGCTGTATTGATGCCGGTCGTAGCGAACGCCGAAATACCAGCTTCTGTAGCGGAAAGGTTACCGGTCGCGATCAGTGATATCACGTCGGCCTGCGGTAGAGCGGGGCTCGACCGCACCGTCGCATTAAGATTCTCTGTATCAGTAAGCGGCCCCGACAGATTGACGAAGATCTGGTAGCCCTGAATCTCTGTTTCCGCCTGCAGGCTGATAACTGGATCGATTGCGGTGTCGGGCGGGAAGTCGATCACGGCGCGCTGCACGACATACCGGTCGCGTCGGAAGAATATGGTTCCGCTATTCGCAGTGACACGACCGGAGACCTCAGGGTTCGTTGTCGTGCCCGTAAGCCGAAGCGAGAGCGATGCTGTGAGGTCGGCAAGGTTATTGCGAATGATCAGTGCATCGCGGCCCTCGATCGTGAGGTCGAAACGCGGTGCGTAGATCGAGCCAGATCCACCCGTTAGCGAAGCCTCACGGCGGCCGCCGACGAGGTTTGCGAGGTCGATGTCGCGAGTGTAAATGCTTCGGCGAGCACGGAGGCTTCCGGCAATCAGCGTTGTCAGCTCGTTGTTTATTCGTTGCCCCGATATGGTCAGAACAGCGTCGCCGGTTGTGGTGAAATCTGCCGGAAGCGGAACGGTGATGTTTGTTCCATTGAGCGCGACGCGGTAGGCGTTTATCGTCAGGCCATCGCCCAAGAGTATGCCGCCGCTGGCTACGAATTGCCCGCCGCCGAGATAACCGGTCGCCTGTTCGATCTGCACCTGATTCTGAGAGAAGAGTATGCGGCCGCGGAGGCGGTCGAACGTTAGCCGATCTGATCCGATGAAGGCAGCGACCGAGGCATTGTCGAGGTTCGCGGTTCCGACGAGGCGTGCTACTCGGTTTACTCCGGTTAGCCGCACAGAAACATCTGAGAAGCCCGAAAGAAATATGTCGCCCGCCGAAACGCCCGGTATCACATTGAGCAGAGCAAGATTGACGCGACCGTCGATCGCCAGATCGTTCATTGCGTCGTCTGTGAGAGCCTTAGTGCCGGCGATAGTGAGGTTTGACCCGCCGCCCGCGAATCGTGCACTTTCAAACACTATCTCGTTGGTGCTCAGCCGAATCATTACCGGCTCGGTCGCGATGAGCGGCGTGTCTTGTATCATGAGCGACAGCTCGCTGAACTGTGCGGTGCCCGTGAGTCCTTCCGTCGAGAAGGCCCGGTTGCCCTCGGCATCGACCGCAGAAAGGTTTCCGCCGAATTCGACGCGGCCGGTGCCTGTTCCCGAGATCGAAATTCCACGCAGCTGAGGGATGAGTGCGAAGAAGGGACGCAGCGGACTTCGGTCCAGAACGTGCTGGACACGGAAGGGAAGATCGGCGTTGCCGAAATTCACGGTTGCGCTGACGAGCTGCGGCTGGCCGTCGAGTATAGCGGTGAGTTCGGCTTTCAAGATCTGATTTTCTGTAACACCGTTGATCGCCACGTCACCGAAGGGATTGTCGTTGATCACAACGTCGCGACCGCGACCGTTGAACGTCACGGAGTAGCTCGACGGCTGATCGTAGCGTCCTGTAGCTTTCGCAACGATGTCGCCCACACCGCTTATGGAAACAAGACCCTCAGTTTGCGGCACCAAGGATAGCAAAAGCGGCAGCGGCACGTTCTTTCCGTCGAGGTCGAGGTCGAACTGGGTTGACGCCCGGTCTAAGTATCCGCCGGCCGTCAGCGTCCCTTCGCCGACCCTGATCTGAGCACGTGTGAGGTCGACGCGTGTGCCAGCGAAATCGGCACGGAGCTGCAGGTCATCAAACGACTGACCGGCAATTGTTCCGCTTTGGGCCGCGATATCTACCGAACCCTGTGCGGCATTGGGCAGGCCCGAGAGTTCGACAGTTCCGGACGTGCGACCCTGAAAATCTCGAAGATTTTCCGGAAGGTCGATCGGCACCGCCGCCAGCAAGTTCCCTGCATTGATATTGGTTAGCGTCGCGTTTACGGTTATGTTGTTTACGCCGCCGGACGGGATGTTAAGGGCGAATGCCGCTTCGCCGCCGTCGGGAGGCCTCAAGCGGCCGTCCGCAAGTTCGATGCCGAGCGGGGATACGTTGAGGTCCGTACTCAACGCACCAAGCGATCGGCCGTTCATGATCAGCGATTCGAGTGATGCTCTAGCGTCGATGTTCGGGTCGGAAACGTTACCGATTAGCGTACCTTCGAAATTGAGGTTGCCGGCGATCTCTATTCGAAGCGAATCGAGCTGCTGCTCTACCTCAGGAGCGACGCCCAGCAACCTTATGAGGCGGTCGACTTCTGAAGCTTCTTCGGAACGCAGCGCGAATGTTAGATTCGAATCATCGGTGCGAAGGTCGAGCTGGCCGGAGGCTTCGAGTCGGCTGCTGGGCGTTTGCAGGTTCGCCTCTTCAACTGTGAACAGGCCATTGACGGCTGATAGATCTATGCGGCCGTTGACGGGGATCTGGCCCTGGCTTGCGTCGCCGGCGCTGGCAGAGATCTCTGCGTTTATGGTCCCGGTCGATGTTCGGAAGTTGGTTCCGGCAAAAGTCAGGTCGACGCGGCCGGTCGTTTGGCCCTCAAAGGGAATGACGCGGCCTGCCTGGAGTGCGATAAGAGTCGAAAGATCGAGACCCGTGAAGGTGGCATTTACGGTTGATTGGGCGCGCTCGGTGAATGCGAGTGCGACGTTACCGTCGAGGCGGCCGTCCATTACTTCGGCGGTGAGGTTGGTCAGTTCTGCGCGGTCGTTGTTGATGCTGACGGAGGCTGAAGCGGCTCCGAGAGGGATGCTGCCGACAACGCCGCCGCCGAGGCTCATGTCGGCGCTGGCACGGTATCGACCTGAGGGTTCTAGAACGAACACGGGCTGACGGATCGCGACGTTCTCAAGCGTGCCGCCCTCGCCGAGCGTGTCAGATGCGGCAAGTGTAACGGTGCCTGCATCGATATCTTCGGAACGACCCGTGACGCGGCCTTCACGAATGGTGAGGCGAACGCCGGCGATGTTAAGACTGCCGAGAACGGCCCCGCCGGCTTCTAAGCGTGCGATGCGTGTCGCGCTGGAGTAAACGATCGTTTCAGGCCCGCGGTCATTTAATGTCAGAACGTCGGACTGAATGCCATCGACGCGGGTGCCGTTGGCGTCTATGCGGCCGACGCGTAGGTTGCGGAGAGTTATATCCGTGGTAGCGGCCCGATCGGCCATTTCGAAGCTGTCGGCACGAATGTCGCCCGCCCGCGTTCCGCCGACGTTAGCGGAATCGGCCCGAAGGGCGTCAAGGTT
The DNA here is from genome assembly GCA_013695495.1 of Blastocatellia bacterium. Lineage (GTDB taxonomy): Bacteria > Acidobacteriota > Blastocatellia > Pyrinomonadales > Pyrinomonadaceae > OLB17. The sequence continues at coordinate 5,828 of JACDAK010000144.1, forward strand.
GACGTCTGTCCGGTCCCCGGAGCTTCGAACCCTTAGGTTGTTTCCGCTAAGAGCTCTCAACTGTGTGTCGCCGGCTGTCATCGAGCCGGCCTGAAGGCCGGGAGCGTTTAGTTCGAACGTGCCATTTCGCGAAGAGATGCGTACGTTACGCATGGCGACATCGGTGAACGCGTTGTCGCCGGCCGAAAACCGTGCGGCGCGGGCGTTGCCGGCGTTCGCGGTGAGTTGACGGTCCTTGTATTCTGCAACGGCGTCGGAGAGGAAGAGGCCGCCGAGCGACATTCCCGGCGTGCTTGCGGCCGCTGCCTGCAGCTCGCCCACCCAGCGGAAATCTGTGCCCGTACCGCGAACATTGCCGGCGATCCGGGGAAACTCGATGCGGAAATCGTCGAATGTGAGCAGTTCGGCTACGGCGGTGCCGTTCGCTTCGTAGTTGCGATTGGTGCCAGCGACAGTCGCGGCAATGTTGACGCCGCGGAGATAGATGCCGTCGGCGGAAAGCGTGTCAGATTCGATGCGGCCGTCGACACGATAGGTTTCGCCGCTGCCAGAGACGCGCCCGCGGAAGTTGCCGACGCCGCGGAGGGTTGCGCCGAGCGGGAAAATGTTCGATGTCTGGGTGAGGTCGACGCTCGATTCTACTGCGAGATCGTAGCGGAGCTCGGCCCAGTCGGTGAGCGTGCCGTTCATCGCAGTGTAGCCGACGGGGGTATCGATGCGGATCTCAGTTATTTCTGCACCGAAGCGGTCGGCGATTCCACCTGCTCTTATCGCGATCTGTTCGAGGGCGTTGCCGTCGTAGACGAAGCGTGATTCGGTCGTTGTGAGGTTAACGTTGTAGCGCTTTTCTTCATCGGGGACGGTGGTATCGATGGGGTCGATCGAGAGCTGGATGTTGTTCGCGTCCGCCTCGATGCGGCGAGATGCGTCGTTGAAATGCACGACGGCATCACGAAGCGTAAAACGCATGGATCCGAACTTGAAACTTACGCGGCCGGCCTCTTCCTCGTCGATCAGCTGAACGTTCGCAAAATTTGATCTGCCGTCCTGATCGAAAATAACCCAAGCTTCGGCGCCGTTTATCTCGGTCGTATTGATACTGATGTCGCGGCTAAGCTGCCATGCCCAGAGGTCTTCGATGGTGAGGTAAAGGTCGGCCTCGCGGATGAAGAAGAGGCGGTCGCCGGTCAGGCGGTCGTTAAATGTGGCGTTTCGCAGTTCGAGTTTTAGCGGATTAATGGTGACGCGAAACACGTCGGGCGTGAAGTCAATGCCCATGTCGGCCATACGGGCGGTGAACTGTCGCTTAATGTATTGATCGAAAACGCCATAGCGATAGAACACGACGGTGAAGAAAGCGAGCAGAACAAGCAGGACCGCACCTGAGCCGGCGACGAGCAAGGTGTTGCGGCGCGTGAAGATCCTAGCCCGCCTGATAATATCAAGTTCTTTCTCAGGCTTTTGCCGCTCAGGTTGCGGCTCTTCGGCTGGTTCGGTTTTTTCGATCTCTTCTACCGGCATTCTTTATGGCAGGCCGCAAATGCGCCTACAACTCCACAGTTTCAACTATCTCGAGGTCAAACGCCTCAAGCGCATTGATTTTCGGGGGATGGTTGGAGAGAAGTCGGATCCTTTTCACACCCAGGTCTTTGAGGATCTGAGCACCGATACCGTAATCGTGGACTTTACCATATCCAGTTTCGCGTTTTGCGGCCTGAAAATCAACACCCGTTTCCTGCATTAGTGAATATGTTTTTAGCTGATTAACAAGATCAAGATTGTTCTCTCGCTGACGAAGGTACAAAACTATACCTTTTCCGGCGTCAGCGATCGCACGAAGCGATACCTGCATTGCGGGTGCTGCCTCACCCAGCGTTGAGCCGAACATCGCGAAAGTAACGTTCTCGGTCTGTACGCGAACGAGCACGGGCTCGTCAGAATCGGCGGCGTCGCCCATGACAAGTGCGACATGGGTTTCGCCATTTATTTGGTTTTCGTAAAGGATGGTCCGGAATTCGCCGTGCACGGTCGGCAGCGTAGTGTCGACAACTCGTCGCACAAGAAGCTCTTTTGCAACCCGGTACCGGACGAGGTCCGCGACGGAGACGATCTTTAGCCCGTGAAATTCGGCGAACTTCTCAAGCTCCGGCAATCGAGCCATTGTGCCGTCGTCGTTCATTATCTCGCAGATGACGGCTGCGGGCGTGAGGCCGGCGATGCGTGCCATGTCGACACTCGCTTCGGTTTGGCCGACACGGACGAGGACGCCGCCGCGTTTTGCTCGCAGCGGAAAGATGTGGCCGGGCCGGGCGAGATCGGAGGGCCGCGTGTCCGGCGAGACAGCGGTCAGAATCGTTCGGGCACGGTCGGCGGCAGAAATGCCGGTCGTTACGCCCTCGCGTGCTTCGATAGAGATCGTGAACGCCGTTCCCATGCTCGAAGTGTTCTCGGAGGTTTGCGGCGTGAGGTGCAGCTCGTCGCACCGCTCTTCGGTCATCGGCAAACAGATGAGCCCGCGGCCGTGAACCGCCATGAAGTTGATGATCGCGGGCGTTACCTTTTCAGCCGCGCAGACGAGGTCACCCTCGTTCTCGCGGTCTTCGTCATCGACAATGATGATCAGCTTGCCGTCGCGGATGTCGGCAACGGCTTCTTCGATAGTTGCAAGGGGCATTTATGTAACGACGGCCGGGGCTCCGTCAAATCCTTTGTATGTAATAGATTCTAGTAAAATCCGGCGTCATTTGCGAATAAACGGCCGATTAACGAACAAGGCTTATTGGGTTTACAATCTACGGGTGCGATTTGCGTTAAAGCTCGTGGGTCGATATCTGCGGATGCGGCGGCCATCCGTGGCACGGTTTACGGCCGTGGCCGCGGTGCTTGGCATTGCGGCGGGAATCGCGGGTGCTTTGTTCGCACAGGCTCTTGCACGCGGCTTTCAGACAGAACTGAGCGGGAGGCTATTGGCGAACACGCCGCATATTACCGTGTTTCGGAAGGACGGGCTTACGGTAAATCTGTCAGGTGACCTTGTCGCAGGCGTTCGCGGGCTGGAGAACGTTGATGAAGCAGAGCCGGCGTCGACGCTTTCGGGGATCATAATTGGGGGCGGCGGGCCGGAGTATGTGAGTATTCATTCGCGGGTCGGGGAAGATGATGTGAATTCCGGAGAAGTCGAACTTGTGTTGGGTATCGAGCTTGCAGAACGGCTGGGGCCGAGCCGCGAGATGGAATTGGTCGTGTTGGACGCTGCTGGGATACCGCAGACGCATAAGGTGCGGGTCACGGGAACATTCTCAACCGGCTTGTTTGAATACGACGCGACGTGGGCGAGGGCGTCGCAGGCGAATTTTGCAAGGCTGACGGGGGATGCGGAGTTCCGGCCGACGATGATCAACGTTACATTAGTAGAAGTTTTCGCAGCAGAGGGGACAGCAGCTGAGATACGCAGCATGGTGGGTGATGACTTTCGCGTGATCACGTGGGAGGAAACGAACCGGCCGCTGTTCGCGGCACTTAATCTGGAGCGAAAGGCGGCCCTTGCGGTGATCGGGCTGATCGTCCTGATCTCGGCGCTGAACATTACAACCACTCTCGCACTCCTGGTGAATGAAAGGCGCGGTGACATCGCGGTACTTCGCACGGTCGGGGCATCGACGCGGGCCTTGTCGCTGGTGTTCGTTATTGAAGGGCTGGTCCTGGGTGCGGCGGGCGCTTCGCTTGGGATCGCGGCAGGGCTGGCTGGTATTGCGGCCGCTAATTACTGGGAGCTTATCAGCCTGGACAGGGAAGTTAATTTGATCAGCAGCGTTCCGCTGATTTGGTCCGCTGCTGATGTGGCTGTGCTGGCGGTCGCTGCCTTTGTAATTGCGTTGGCCGCTTCGGCGTATCCCGCGCTGAGGGCGGCTCGGTTGAAGCCGATGGAAAATTTGCGAATCGGCTAGAGCTGAAGCCCGCGGAGGTATTCGCGGAGGGGTTCGCCGAGGTCTTCGCGCTTTAGTGCGAATTCGATGTTGGCGATAAGGAAGCCTAGCTTGTCGCCGGCGTCGTGCCGCGTTCCTTCGAGCCGGAAAGCATAGAACGGGCGGCCCTCTTTCAGCATAAGCCGCATTGCGTCTGTGATCTGGATCTCACCGCCGGCACCGGGTTTGGTGCGTTCTATGGCGGAGAATATTTCGGGAGTAAAGATGTAACGGCCGATGATCGCCAGGTCTGACGGCGCGTCGGCGAACGCGGGCTTTTCGACCATGTCATTAATTTTGAAGACGCCCGGTTCGACCTCATCGGCGTCGATCACGCCGAATCGGGAGATCGCTTCACCCTCGACCTGCATCGTGGCGATCACGGGTGCCTGATAACGCTCGAATACCTCGATCATCTGGGCGAGAGCGGGGGTTTCGGCATCTACGACGTCATCGGCAAGCAATGCGGCAAAGGGGTCGTTGCCCGCGAAATCTTTTGCCTGATAGATCGCGTGGCCGAGCCCGAGCGCTTGGCTCTGACGGGTGTAGCTGATCTTTGCCATATCGGAGATGGCGCGGACCTGCTTGAAAACGTCGTCCTTTCCTTTTTCCTTGAGAATTGTTTCAAGTTCGAACGAAATGTCGAAGTGATTCTCGATCGACACTTTGTCGCGGCCGGTAATGATGAGGATGGATTCGACGCCGCTAGCGACGGCCTCTTCGACCGCATATTGAATCAGCGGTTTGTCGACGAGCGGCAGCATCTCTTTAGGAGATGCTTTGGTTGCAGGAAGAAAACGCGTGCCTAATCCCGCTGCGGGGAAAATTGCTTTTCGAATTGTTTGATTCATATAAAGACTGATAAATTGATGGTTTCGCCCGAAGCGGACCGATGCAATGCCGGAGGCACGAAGGCGGCGATTCGGTAATGCCCACGGGTTTACTGAAGTTTAGGGCAAATTCTTCGCCTGTTCAAATTGATGACACGCCGGCCGGTTTCGCCGCAAGTTTTTTATGTTAGATCTCAACTACGTTCGTGAAAATCTAGAAAGCGTTCGCACGGCGCTGAAGAATCGCAATTCTGACGCTGCGGCGCTGGATGCATTTGTTGAGCTTGACCGGCGGCGGCGCGACGTGATCAGCCACGCGGATGAATTGAACCGACAGAGGAATGCAGCGAGCAAAGAGATCGGGGCGTTGATGCAATCGGGCCAGCGCGATGCAGCGGAGGCGAAAAAGGCGGAGGTCGCGGGCCTGAAGGAGCGGCAATCTGCGTTTGAGGCGGAGCGCGACGAGGTTGAGAGCTCAATGCGCGACCTGCTGGCGGGACTTCCGAATGTGCCGGCGGATGACGTGCCGATTGGGCCGGACGAATCGGCAAATATTGAAGTGCGTAAGTGGGGCGAGCCGCGCGAGTTCGATTTTGAGGTGAAGGACCACGTTGATCTTGGCGAGCAGCTGGGGATTCTTGACTTTGAACGTGCAACGAAGATCGCGGGATCGCGGTTTGCGATAATGAACGGCGCGGGTGCGAGGCTTTCGCGGGCATTGGTCAATTTCATGCTTGACCACCACACCACTAACAACGGCTATAGCGAGACGATCCCGCCGTATTTGGTCAATCGGAAGTCGTTATTTGGCACGAATCAGCTGCCGAAGTTCGAAGACGATCTGTTTCACATCCGCGACGAACGTGAATTTGCGTTGATACCGACGGCGGAGGTGCCGCTGACGAATTATCACGCGGAAGAGATCTTGGACGCTTCGGAGCTGCCGAAATACTACACGGCATACACGCCGTGTTTTCGTTCGGAAGCGGGAAGTTATGGGCGAGACACGCGGGGGCTGATCCGCCAGCATCAGTTTGAAAAAGTGGAGCTCGTAAAGCTGTGCACCCCGGAGAATTCGGAGCAGGAGCACGAGGATCTGCTTGAAGATGCTGAGCGGGTTTTACAGCTGCTTGAGCTGCCATATCGGACGGTTGTGCTTTCGACGGGCGATATGGGATTTGGTGCGCGGAAGACGTACGACATTGAGGTATGGCTGCCGTCACAGCAGACCTATCGCGAGATATCGAGCTGTTCGAACTGCGGCGATTTTCAGGCGCGGCGGATGAACATGCGATTTAGGCGCGCGGGCGGGGCAAAGCCGGAGTTTCCGCACACGTTGAACGGCAGCGGCCTCGCGGTTGGCCGTACGTGGATCGCGGTGCTCGAAAACTATCAGCAGGCGGACGGCTCGGTCGTGATCCCCGACATACTTCGGCCCTACATGAACGGAGCGACGAAGATCGAGAGCGCGTGATCAAACCGAGGCCGTTGCGAGGGGTTCGGCGACGGCCTCGTGCAGCAGCATCAAGCGCAGGGCGAGTTCGGTATATTGCTCCGGGGTAAGGGCCTGGGCACCGTCGCATAGCGCCTGTTCGGGCCGCGGATGCACCTCGATGATGAGGCCGTCGACACCGACGGCGACGGCGGCGCGCGCGAGCGGACCGACCATGTAGTTGTGGCCTGAGGCGTGCGAGGGGTCGATGATCACAGGCAGGTGCGAGAGGCGTCTGATCGCCGGCACTACCGAAATATCGAGCGTGTTGCGGGCGTGATCTGCAAAGGTGCGGATGCCGCGTTCGCACAGAATGACGTCATAATTCCCTTCGGCCATCACATATTCCGCCGCGAGCAGAAGCTCATCGAGCGTGGCAGAGAGGCCGCGTTTGAGGAGCACAGGGATCTTTGCACGGCCGGCGCGTTTGAGCAAAGAGAAGTTTTGCATATTGCGGGCGCCTATCTGTATGCAGTCGCCGTATTTTTCGACGAGATCAATCCCGTGCTCGTCCATTGCTTCGGTGACGATGTTCAAGCCGAGCTGCTCGCGGACCTCAGCGAGGATCTTGAGGCCGTCTTCGCCCATCCCTTGAAAGTTATAGGGCGATGTGCGGGGTTTGAAGGCGCCGCCGCGGAAGAACTTGGCACCGCTTGCTGCTACCGCCTTTGCGGCGTCGAACACCTGCTCGGGGCTCTCGACGGCGCACGGGCCGGCGATCATCGCAAGTGAACCGTCGCCGATCTTGCCGGTTCCGATGCTGACGACCGACCGTTCAGGGCGCAGGTCGTTCGAGATGAGCTTGTAGGGTTTGGTCACGCGAATCGCGTCGGCAACGCCGGGGAGATTTTCAAAATGAGCCGGGTCGAGCGAACCGCGGTTGCCGGTTATGCCAATGGCGGTGCGGTTCTCGCCGGGCAGTGTGTGACCGCGAAGCCCGAGGCTCTCGACGGTTTCCAGTACTCTTTCGATCTCTGACGCGGAGGCGTCGGGTTTCATGACAATTAACATCTTGGTTTGATCCTTCCTTGATTAATTTCTTTTGGCGGCAGCAGTTCCGTTACAAGCTTTGTTACACGAGCTGCTGCGTCTTCTCTTTTCGAATTTGCGATCTCGGCGACGATCGCCGACCCTACTACGGCGCCGTCGGCGTAGCGCCAGACGTCGGTGACGTGGGCGCGGTTTGATATGCCGAATCCGACGGCGATCGGTAGTTCGGTGATGGCACGGGCATGAATTACGAGCGATTCTGCGTCTGTGCTCGAGGCTTGCTGCACGCCTGTTACACCGGCGCGTGCGACAGCGTAAAGGAATCCGTGAGCGGCGGCGGCGATTGAACGGATCCGCTCGGCGGAAGTAGTCGGGGCGATGAGGGAGATGAGATGAATTCCGTGTTCGGCGAACGTTTGTGACAGCTTTTGCGCTTCATCATCGACTATGTCGGTCACGAGTATCCCATCGACGCCGGCAGCCGCGGCGTCTTGCGCGAGGCGGTCGATGCTGTAGCGATGTAGCGGATTGAGATAGCTGAACAGGACGATAGGGACATCGGTTGTCTGCCGAAGGTCTGCGACCATAGACAGGACGTGCGTCAACGTGGTTCCGGCGGCTAGGGATCGCATCGAGGAGGCTTGTATGGTTGGGCCGTCTGCCATCGGGTCAGAGAATGGGACGCCGAGTTCGATGATGTCAGCACCGGCCGCGGCGAGCGCAAGCACGATCTCGTGCGATGTTGCGATGTCTGGGTCGCCGGCCGTCACGAAGGGGATGAACGCTTTGTGCCCGATTTGTCGCAGCTTGGCGAATGTTTCGTCGATCCTATTCATCATCTTTCTCGTAGGTCAGGAGCCCGGCGGCGGTGCTTACGTCTTTGTCGCCTCGCCCAGAGAGGTTTACGATTATCACGGCATCTTTGGGCATTTTGCCGGCGATCTTTATTACGTGTGCGATGGCGTGGGCGGATTCGAGCGCGGGGATGATTCCCTCGGTTTCGGACAGCAAGCGAAATGCGGCGAGCGCTTCATCGTCGGTGGCTGATGCGTATTCGACGCGGCCGGAGTCGTGGAGGGACGCGTGCTCGGGGCCGATGGAGGCATAATCGAGCCCGGCGGAGACGGAGTGTGTAGCGGCGACCTGGCCGTCGTCGTCCTGAAGCAAATAGCTTCGGGTACCTTGGAGTACTCCGACGGACGCGCCGGCGAGGAAGCGTGCGGCGTGCCGTCCCAATTCGGAACCGGTGCCGCCGGCTTCGACGCCGATCATCTTGACGTTGTCATCGATGAATTCGTGAAACATGCCGATCGAGTTTGAGCCGCCGCCTACGCATGCGATGAGTGCGTACGGCAAGAGACCTTCTTTTTCGATGATCTGCTCACGGGCTTCGCGTCCGATGACGCTCTGAAAATCGCGGACCATCAGCGGATAGGGATGGGGACCGAGGGCGGAGCCGAGCAGATAATAGGTGCTGTCGACATTGGTGACCCAGTCGCGCAGCGCTTCGTTGATGGCGTCTTTGAGCGTTGCAGAACCGGAATCGACACCACGAACCTCGGCACCCATCAGCCTCATTCTAAAGACGTTCAACTCCTGGCGACGCATGTCCTCGGTGCCCATGTAGACGACGCAATCGAGGCCGAAACGGGCACAGACGGTGGCGGTCGCGACGCCGTGTTGGCCCGCACCGGTCTCGGCGATGATGCGGGTTTTGTTCATGCGGCGGGCGAGGAGGATCTGTCCCACGCAGTTATTTATCTTGTGGGCGCCGGTGTGGTTGAGGTCTTCGCGTTTGAGATATATGCGGCCGCCGCCGAGCGCGGCGGTTAGACGTTCTGCGAAATAGAGCGGCGTCGGGCGGCCGACGAAGTCTTTTAGGAGGCCGTCGAATTCTGCACGAAATTCCGGATCTTCGCGGAAGCGGAAATATGCTTCGGTCAGTTCGTCGAGCGGAGCTACGAGCGTTTCGGGCACGAACCGTCCGCCGTACTCGCCCCAAAATCCGTGTTTGTTGGGTTCGTGTTTCAT
>JACDAK010000149.1 GCA_013695495.1 Blastocatellia bacterium
GACTTGCGGTGGGACCGGAGCCGAGCCGCACATGGCGAACCGTAGGCTGCGGAAAGCAGGGATGCTTGCCGCTCCAGTCGCAGGTTCAGATAAGAGGATCGAAAGCATCGTCGCGACCGAACCAAACGACGTCACCTGATATTTTTCGATTGTCTCCCAAAACCTCGAAGCAGAAAATTTCGGCGCAACGACCGTCGACCCGCCTGCGTACAACGCCGCCATCGTAGTCACCGAAACGGCGTTCATATGAAAAAGCGGCATCACCGTGAGCAGCCTGTCCTGTGGCCCGAATCCCATCCACTTAGCTATCTGCCGCGCATTCGCCAGCACGTTCCCGTGCGTCAGCAAACACCCCTTCGGCTTTCCAGTGGTGCCGGAGGTGTAGATGATAATCGCTTCGTCATCCGCATTTATATCCGGCGGTTCCATATTTGCCCTACACTCACCCGCCGCTACATGCACGTCATCAAACGATACGAACGCGTCCGCCGTCCGCAGCCTTTCCGGAACCTTTTCAAACCATTCAGCCGACGTCAGCATCAGCTTCGCTTCCGAATTATTCACGACCCACTCGATCTCTTCGGCCTTCAACAGGGAATTCACCGGCCCCGCCACCGCCCCGATCTGCCAACACGCAAAATAGGCGATAACGTATTCCGCCGAATTCGGCAGCAGCAAACTCACCACATCACCTTTCAAAACGCCTCGAGACACAAGCAGCCCTGCTGTTTTTCCGATGGCTTCCCGAAAGGCAGAATAGCCCCACTCCCGCCCGTCCGCTTCCGATATAAGAAACGTCTTGTCGGGCGCATCAGCAACGCGCAAGGCCAGCAGATCAGAGATATTGGAGTAGTTCATACCGTCGTGTGAAGGTCCTGAATGGCATTGTACCTAACCGGCGAAGCAATGCGAGTTGCGCGTACCGTAGTTTCCGCCATTGACGATAGTTATCAGCATTTGTTAGGAGAACTGTTGATAGAATGAACAATTTAAGAATAATATTCAGCATGATTGTAGTGGCAGCGGCATCGATCTTTACGGCGTGCGGCACGGCAGATACGTCGACCTCGGGCACAAACGCCGTTGCGACTCAGACCGAAGCGAACGCGAATATCGTCGCCGACGAGAGTTCCGAAACAGCCCTCGAACAGACCACAGACCCGACCGGATCGCTCGCAACCCCTAGCGACGCATTCCGAACAGCGTGGGATCTTCGCAATAAGAAAGACGTCGAAGGCTTCAAAGCCATCCTATCCAAAGACATTCTCGACTTCTTCAATGAGATGGGCGAGGCTGAAGGGAAAACGGCAGACGACATGATTCGCGAGCTGATGAACCAACCCCACGCGCCGACGGCGGAGGTTCGCAATGAGAAGATCCGGGGCGACCGCGCGGCCGTTGAATACAAAGACGAAGAAGGTGAGTGGAAGACAATGGACTTCGTGAAGGTCGGCAACGAATGGAAATTAACGATGCGGAATTCAATAAGGAAGATCTAAAAATCGAAACAAGGCCTTAACCAAATCTAAAGCATACCAATGGGCCGGTCGCGACACAGCGGTCGGGCCGATCTGCGCTACAAAAGCTTTTGATTGCCATTTCTACGGCAATCCCATACTATTCTTAAACCAAATCTCGTATACGAAATAACAGCTATGACGACATATCGCAGCTTTATCAACGGAGAATGGCTACGGTCTTCATCTGGCAAGACCGCGCCTAATATCAACCCCGCTAACGCCGACGACATCATTGGAACTGCTGAGCTCGCAACACGCGAAGAGGCACGGCGCGCCGTCGACTCCGCTTACAACGCCTTTCGCGATTGGCGCCGCACCCCCGCCCCCGCCCGCGGCCGCATAGTCGCGAAAGCCGCGCGTCTGATGGAAGACCGCAAAGAAGACCTCGCCGCGGCCATCACCCGCGAAGAAGGAAAGACCCTAGCCGAAGCGCGCGGCGAACTCACCCGCGCCATCAATGTGGTCGAATTCTGCGCAGGCGAATCGCGCCGCCTTGTAGGTGAGACGATCCCGTCCGAGCTGCCGTCAAATTTCGCTTACACCATTAAAGGGCCCCACGGCGTCGTGGCGTGCATCACTCCCTGGAACTTTCCGGTCGCCATACCCGCATGGAAAATCGCACCGGCTCTTGTTGCGGGAAACTCCGTCGTCTTCAAACCCGCAACGCTTACGCCGGCAACAGCCGTGATGTTGACAGAGATCTTCATTGAAGCTGGCCTGCCGACCGGCGTGCTCAATCTCGTTCTAGGCTCCGGCAGCGAGGCGGGCGACGAGATCCTGAACCACCCCGCCGTCAAGGCAGTCTCATTCACCGGTTCCACCGAAACTGGCCTCAAGATCTATGCACAGGTCGCCCCCCGCGGCGTAAAGGTGCAGGCCGAAATGGGCGGCAAAAATCCGGTCGTCATTCTCGAAGACTGCAATATGGAACTCGCCGTCGAATCCACCGCCCAGGGTGCATTCGGCTCAACGGGCCAACGCTGTACCGCCACATCGCGCGCCGTCGTCATCGATTCGGTTGCCGACGAATTCGTCAAAAAGATCGTCGCACGTGCAAAAACTTTCCGCCTCGGCCCCGGTGATGAGGCAAGTTCCGAGATCGGTCCCGCCGTCGACGAATCCCAATTCAACACCGTCCTGAAATACATCGACATTGCGCGTGAAGACGGAGCCGAACTCCTCTGCGGCGGCAAGCGTGCCGAAGGTGACGGACTCGAAAACGGATATTTCTTCGAACCGACAGTCTTTGACCGCGTCACCACCGACATGCGCATCGCACAAGAAGAGGTCTTCGGCCCAGTGCTCGCGGTCCTGCGCGTTAAAAATTACGAGGAAGCGATGACGGTCGCCAACGACAGCCAATACGGGCTCTCGTCCTCGATCTTCACCAGCGATACCAACATGGTTTACCGCTTCGTCGACGACATCGAGACCGGCATGACCCACATCAACTCCCCGACTACAGGCGGAGAGGCCCACGTCCCCTTCGGCGGCACCAAAAACACCGGCCTAGGCGCCCGAGAACAAGGCTCGACCGCCCTGGACTTCTATTGTGAGCTCAAGGTCGTCTACGTGGACTACACCGGCAGAAAACGCGAAGGAAATCTGTATTAACGCTCTATGAATGCCAATTCACAAGAAACTAGATCGACGGTCTCAGACGCCGTCCGCAAGCATAAGGAATTTCTTTTTCCCGCGGTCGCCACCTATTACGATGAGCCGCTGGCGCTGGTGCGGGGTGAGGGGGAGTATGTTTGGGATGACGCCGGCAATCGCTATCTCGATTGTTTCGGCGGCGTGCTGACGGTTAGCGTGGGGCATGCCAATCCAACTGTGAATGAGGCGGTGATCGCACAAAACCAGCGGCTTCAGCATACATCAGCGCTTTATGCCAACGAGAACCAGTCGAATCTAGCGGAAAAGCTCGCCGAGATCACTCCTGGCCGTCTCAAAAAATCGTTCTTCACGAGCAGCGGCACCGAAGCCGATGACACGGCGATAACGGCGGCAAAGCTCGCGACGGGACGGCATGAGATCGTCGTACTTCGGCACAGCTACAGCGGGCGGAGCGCTACTGCGCTTTCCGCGGTTGGTCATGCCAACTGGCGGCCGCTGCCGGCCCAGGTAGCGGGCATCGTGCACGCGATGGCTCCCTATTGCTATCGGTGTCCGTTCGATGCGACGCCCGATAATTGCGGCGCGGCTTGTGCGAACGACGTTCAGGACGTAATCCAGACCACGACGACGGGCCAGATCGCGGCATTCATGGCCGAGCCGATCCTTGGCGTCGGCGGGTTCATTGTGCCGCCCGCGGGCTACTTTGAAAGGGTTTATGAGATCGCGAGGAATTACGGCGGGTTGTGCGTTGCCGACGAGGTCCAGACCGGCTGGGGCCGAACCGGCGACAAGTGGTTCGGTATCGAACACTGGGGCGTAGAGCCCGACATCATTACATCCGCAAAGGGAATGGCGAACGGCATCCCCATCGGGTGGACGATCGCGACGCCCGAGGTAGCTGACGCTTTTCCGGGGCTTACATTTGCCACTTTCGGCGGCAATCCTGTTTCGACTGCAGCTGCGATGGCTGTCATCAAATTGATCGAGGACGAGGACCTACGGACGAACGCGCGTGTTGTCGGGGATTATCTCCGCCAGCGTCTCGGGGACCTTCAAGATAAACACCCCGCGATCGGCGACGTGCGCGGTATGGGACTGATGCAGGGGCTTGAGTTGGTGCGTGACAGAACCACCAAGGAACCTGCTCCCGACGTTTTGTTGCGGGTTTTCGAAGAGACGAAGAGGCGCGGTGTGCTGATCGGCAAGGGCGGCCTCTACGGCAACGTGATCCGCACAGGGATGATGCTCAACGCGACAGTAGATAACGTTGATGAATTGGTTGATGCTCTGGACGCATCATTTGCTATCGCATGACGGGAGAAACCGCCCCCGCTTGTGCGATAATCCATCTCAATGGAAAAGGGGTTATTTAAGCTGCGTCCCGCGGGCGAACGTTCGCCTTTTTGGTGGTTCCGGTGGGTTCCGACGGTCGTCGTTTCGGCGATCACTCTCTACATACTTTACGTCGTCGGTTCGGTCGTTGTTGTACCGCTCCTAGCGTCTGTCGCGCTCGCCTATCTGCTGAACCCGCTGGTGGTACAACTCGAAAAGCGCGGCATGTCGCGCGTGATCGCCGCCGCTGCGGCATTGTTCCTCGTGACTGCGGCCATCGTCGGGTTCTTGGCGTACATCGTTCCCGACCTCTGGACACAGGGATCACGAGCCGGAGCACAGGTCATTGAAAGCTTCACACCGGAGAACGCTGAGCGTCAACGGGCATGGCTGCGCCGCTATTCACCCGCGCTCGAACGCATGGCCGGGAACCAGATCGAGCAGTTCCTTGGCGATCCGCGCCAATTTTACGCAGATAACATCGACCCCCCGAAAGCGAAGATCGACGAAGAGGGAAACATCGTGCAGTCGACGGGGTCACGTGCGATTGTTGACTACCTAATTTCCGGGTTCGACCTTTTGCTGGTGCCCTTTTTCGTCTTTTATATACTCGTTGATTTTCGACGATGGCGCGATTCGTTAGAGGACCTTATACCCCCGCGCTTTCGCGAGCCTTTCAGCAGGCTTTTTGACGAATCCGGTCGAATCCTCGAATCGTATGTCCGAGGCCAGTTGCTTATCGGCCTCATAATGGCTGTGTTCTATGGGATCGGCTTCTATCTTGTTGGAGTTCCGGCATGGGCGGGGATTGCCCTGATCGCGGGGCTGCTCAACGCGATCCCATATTTCGGTACTGTTATCGGGTTTTTGCTTGCTGCCGGGTTCACTCTCGCTCAAGGCGGGGGAACCTGGGAACTCGCCGGGGTACTCGGCGTTTTTGTCGCGGTACAATCGCTGGAAGGATATATACTAACGCCTAAGATATTGGGCGGTCGGCTGAACCTACATCCGATGGCGGTGTTTCTCGGTCTTCTTGTCGGCGGAAAGTTATACGGACTGTTGGGAATGGTCCTTGCTATCCCGACGATTGCGATCGGCAAGGTGTTTCTCAAATTTCTCCGCGAGCTTTACGAGTCGTCATATTTCTACACTGCGAAAACGCCTAACGAAGGGGCGAATGGCAGCGATAACGATATCGAGACGAAAATAGCCGACGCAGCAGACACTGTTCTTGCGGAACAAAAAAGTGAAGATGTTGAGGATGCAAAAGACCAGCAAGCATCGAACACTGATTAAAAGATCGAGGACGGAAAAAGCCGGCAACGGCAAAGGCATCTCGTAGCGACGATCGTCTTTCGGCTGCGGGTCGGGTGATTTTGGGGCAGCAGCTTTGTAGATATGAATACACTCATTAAATCTGGCCGTATTGTCACGGCGGTTGACGATTATATTGCGGATATTTTTATTGACGGCGAGTCTGTGACGACTATTGGGAAGACGCTGGATATGGAGGCGGATGTTGTGATCGATGCGGCCGGTAAGCTTGTGTTTCCCGGTGGGATCGATCCGCATACGCATATGGAACTGCCGTTTGGCGGGACGCATTCGGAGGACGATTTCTTTACGGGCACGCGGGCATGGCGAATTCTGGGAAAAACAGCTTGAAAACGTGGTAAAGTTTTCGTATTGAGGTGTGAATATGACACATTCGCTTACTTTAGAAATACCGGAAAAGACTTACCAGACCTTAGCCGAAATGGCATCCAAAAAGGGTAAGCAAATCGAAGAGATCGCCATCGAGAAATTGGCGATCCCTTCGCCAGAGGATATTCCTGATCCGCTTGATAAGTATATCGGAGCTTTCAGTAGCGGTATCGGTG
>JACDAK010000297.1 GCA_013695495.1 Blastocatellia bacterium
GGTCTGCACGCGAAGCGAACGGTTCTCATCACCTAAAGGCATCTATGGGCTCAGATCTGCTGTTCGAAGCAACGCTCACGCCCAAAAAGCAGGTCGTCCTGAATGGCGAAAAAGGAGTTTCCTTCAAGGATGAAGGCGAGGCGTCGCGATATTTCTCTTATACACGTATGGAGTTAGAAGGGGATCTCACCGTCGACGGCTCCGTCGAACATCTCACCGGCCTCGCCTGGATGGACCGCGAATTCGGAACATGGGCACCCACCGAACGACAAAAAGGTTGGGACTGGTTCTCGATTCAGTTTAACGATCAGACTGAGTTGATGTGCTATCAGCTTCGCGACAGCAAAAACAAGATCTCGCCCTTCTCAAGCGGCGTATTTGTCGACAAGGATGGCACCACCACACGCCTCTCCGCATACCAGATCTTTATCGAACCGACCGGCAAATGGCTCAGCCCCGGTTCGGGCGCCACTTACCCGTCTGGATGGGTCGTCTCCGTCCCGTCGCTCGGGATCTCCGCGAACGTTCAACCGGTTATGAAAGACCAGGAGCTAGACACGCGCGGAACAACGATGATCGTTTATTGGGAAGGCGACTGCACTGTCGATGCCACCATCGGTAACAGACCCGTCACCGGCCGCTCTTACGTAGAACTCGTTGGCTATGACCGCTCACACGAAAGCCCGAACCTCGCCGCATTTTTGCTCGGCAACAGGTTCGGGCAATAGTTCAACGGAACTCAACGTCCGATCAAAGTTTGTCTATCTGCTCTTTGAGGTTATCCGCAAGCGAGCGGTCTAGCGCGATCAAACTGTTATATTGCTCGATCGCCTTCGCCTTATCACCTTTCCCAATATGCAGGAGCCCCAGATTGAACCTCGCCTTCGCAAATCGCGGGCTCAATGCCAGACACCGCTCGTAAGCCGCGATCGCCTTGTCTGCCTGCCCATCAGTAAAATAAGCGTTTCCTAAAAGATAATAACCGTCCGAATAATCCGGCCTCTCACGCGTAAACTGCTCCAATCCGGTGATCGCGAGCTTGACGTTCTTCGTCGCCTCGGCCGGCCTGTTCAGCAGCGAAAACGCTCGCGCCAGATAAAAGTGCGTCTCACCGTCGCCCGGCTTCAACCGCAGAGCATTGTTACACGCAGTGACCGCCAGTTCCGGCCGCCGCGTATCATTATAAGCCCGGCACAGGTTCGTGTATGCCATATACCCGCCTGGCAAAAATCGAATACCCGCTTGCGCCGCCTGAATCGCTTCTTCGTGCCGGTCCGCCAGGCTGTAGTACCAACTCACGTCCGTATAGATATTTCCATCGTTCGGAAACACAGAAAGAGCTTTGCGCGAGATAGCGATCGCATCGTCGAACCTGTTCTGAACGCGGTAAAGGTCCGCAAGGCTGCGATACATCTCGTAATTTTTCGGATCCGCAGCAAGAGCCCTCTGATAGTTGTCTATCGCTTCCGGAAACCGTCGCTGCTTCTGAAAAGCATCGCCCAAAAGCAAATACGCGTCGCCCGGCTTCGTCGTGCCCTTCGCAAGTGCTTCAAGCGCGGCCGCCGACTGCCCCTGCACGTTATTGAGGTTATAGTGGATCTTTGCTACGTTCAGGTAAATGTCCGCGTTATTCGGAACCCGCGGCAAAACGCTCTCATATGAAACCAGAGCGTCCGAATATCGCTCGTTCACAAAATCCATGTCTGCCTTCGCAAGGAGCATATCCGCGTTAGTCGGATCGATCGCAAGTCCGGCCCTTACATCCCGCATAGCCGCGTCGTAGCTCTCTGCCTGATAATGGATTCGCCACCGTGCACGAAATATATCCATCGGGCGTTCGAAACCCAGCGACTCGGCTCGGTCCAATTCCTGCACCGCCATCTGCGGCTCGTCTAGATAGAAGTGGCCCATCCCTTTCCAGAAGTGGGCGGCAGCGTTCGTGGGCACCAAAACGATCGCTTCTGCATACTTCGCTATAGCCGCACGATAATCTTTGCGATTAAAAGCAGTGTTGCCGTCGCGAACTAAGTCTTCCGCGCGCCGAATGTCCCGCCGGTTCTGCGCATCCGCATGCGGAGCCAAAACACACAGGGCGATCATTAACGCACCGATATATGAAAATCGACTGAACCTTCTCATCGTGGTCTCCTTACTGAAGCGGAGTTGGTCTGACAGCCGGCTTCGCCGGGGTCGGCTTCGGCGTCGCCGGACGCACCGGGGTCGGCTGTGGTCGCGGCGTCGGCCTCGTCGGCGGGGTCGGACGCGGAGTTCCTCCGAGCGGTCTCACATCAGACGCCGGCGTCGGGGTCGGCGTCGTCGCATTCAATTCGTCAGAGGTGTTGGGGTCGCTTGTGTTAGCATTTGCGTCGTCGATCACTGCTTCAAGCGTCGGTTCCGGCGAAGGCGTCGGAGCCGGTGTCATCTCAGGCGTCGGCGTAGGCTCTTCATCAACGTAGCTTCCCGCCGCATAATAATTGTTGTAGTAATACAGACCACCGCCGACTGCTCCGAGAGCGAGAACAAAGAATGCGATCAAACCGCCAAAGATCGCCACGATCTTTCCCGTCTGCTTCTTTTTCCCAGCCGGCTTGCCTCCTGGTGACGATGCCGCCGCGGCCACCGCAGCCGCTGCCGTCGGCGGAGCCGCGTCGTATGATTCTTCTCTTTTCTCGCCGCCCAAACTATCGCCTGTTCCGCTTTGGCCATGCTGATCCAGCGCAATTATCGGAACCGTCGCCTGGGGCGAAAATCCGCCGTTGTCGTCCGCCGCAGGCTCGTTCTCACGCGCCCATGCAGAGTAATCCTGCGTCGGTGCCCAATTGTCTGCCGGCGCGTCCGGCTCGGCTGCATGTTCAAAACCGCCGGAATGTTCTTCCGGTATCGGCAGCGAGTTCGAACCCCCGATAAAAACTTCGGTCTTAAGGTCCGCCTGTCTCGGCTGGCTATCGGTTCCCGACTTTTCCGGGAACGACGTGCCCGCACGGTGCGAATCGTACGCCGCTTTTGCTTCTTCCTTCAGGCCAAAATCCATCACCTCCGTCTTGTCCAGCGAAACCGCCATCGGCATGTTGCCCGCCGCGTCAACATCCGCAGCCGTAAACGCAACCGTCTTGGCCGACATTTCATTCTGGATCGACGCAAATGCCCGGCGAAGCGCCTTCTGCATTTCACGCGCGGACTCGAATCTCCTCTCCTGGCTTAGTTCCATTCCCTGCAAGATCACTTGCGAGACGGCGTCAGGAACCTCGGCGTTGGCCGCGGTGATCGACTTGATTGGGTCGCCCTGATCGTTCAGCATCGAATCCGCACGCGTCAAGGCATCGACCGGCACACTATTCGTCAGCAGCTGGTACAACGTAGCCGAAAGCGAATAAAGATCGCTACGCGGATTTGTGCCGATCCCACGGATCTGCTCCATCGGAGCGTAATGCGGCGTATAGCCCACGACACTTCCCGTGCTCCGATTCCCGTCCACCGCCGACGTTATATTCGTATTCCCCGTCGAGTTCTTCGCCAGGCCGAAATCCAAAAGGATGACATGATTCTCGTCCGTCAGCTTCAAATTCTGCGGCTTAATATCACGATGAATGATCGGCGGCTCGTGCGAATGCAAATACGATAACGCGTCGAGCAGTTGATCCGCCCAAAACATTACCCAGCTCAACGGAAAAGGCTTCTGCGCTACATCCAGACGCTTCGCAAGGTCGTCGCCCGAGATGTGCTCCATGACCAGATACTGTTCGTCGCCCTCGCCAAAATGATCGCTGACCTTCGGCAATACGGGGTGTCGCATCCGCGCCAGCGTCCGAGCCTCCCGCTCAAAAGCCGCGCCGAGCATCTCGTCACCCGCGAAAAACGTCCGCTTGAGCGCAACCGCGCTTCCCAAGCGCTGGTCAACGGCGAGATAGACCTCGCCCATGCCCCCCTTACCTATCAGCTGCACGATAAGATAGCGGTTCTGGATCAGAGTATTTTGTGCAAGAGCTTTCATTTTCGGATATGTAAAAGGGCGAACGAACCAGAACGAGTATTCTCAAACAAAAGTCGATTTAATTCAATGCCGGACGCGTGGCCAGCGAGCCGTATCTCATCTAAAAGCTTGCGGTTGGACGCGAATGCGACGGAGTTGTTTCCCTTGTCGCTGCTTTCGCATGCTGCCAGCAAAATCCCTTGGTTTTAACTTTTCGCGAACAGGGTGAGCCCTTCTTTGTGGTAGCTCCACAGTAAAAGACTTTTTGCTCAGATGACTTTTTCGGCGGCTGCGGTTGTTCGCTAGTTACCCTGGTCTGCTCGCCTGAGACATCTGATTCATTTTTCTCTACGACCGCATCCGGGTGTGCCCGTTTGATCTTATCGCTCGCTACCAAGCTACGCGCCGTCGTTCGGCTTGCACTCGAATCAGCCGCTCGGCCGATTTCGCCGGAACCTCTAAAACCTGCCCCGATCCCCGCAACGCCAACCAACAAGGCACACGCGACAATTGCCTTCGGAATTAGGTCCTGGCCCTTAAACTCCGTCTCGCAAAGTTCGCAAAATCGACGACTGGTCCACAAACGCCATTGATCGCGCTCGATGGCTTCACCGCAATTGCAACAAAACTTCGGCTTGAAAAACATTCGCAAAAGATCCTCAGAGCATGTAGAGGCTCGATCATCTAACAATTTCTTTTTTCAGTGAAAAACGGGCTCATCACACTATAACTGATTTCACCCAGAAAGTTAAGAGGTTTTTGCGGTCGGAATAAAGCAACCGGCTTTCGCTTCGAGGCGTCTGATTGTTAGTATTTCCTTATGTATCGCTCACGGTCTCTTCTCACAATTTGTCTGCTCCTTCTCTGCTCGGCCGCAGCGACCGCGCAGGACGACGATCCGATCCGTGTAGATTCCGCGATCGTCCGAGTAAACGTGGGCGTCGTCGATCAGCGCGGCCGCGCGATTACTGACCTCGGCCCCGGAAGTTTCGCACTATTTGAAGACGGTGTCCGTCAAGAGATCTCTCGTTTTGAAACCAGTTCCGCCCCGTTCAGTGTTGTGATGCTGCTCGACATGAGCGGCTCCACCAAAAGCTTCCGTCAGAACATAAAGCTTTCCGCTTCGCGCTTCCTCGACGCACTTGCTCCGACTGATCGCATCGCGGTAGTCGAATTCAACGAACGCACGAAACTTCTCAACGATTTCACCACCGACCGCCGTCGCGCCGCTCATTCGATCGCGGTAGCCAACGGCGTTGGCGGAACGAATTTCTACGACGCCCTTCAATATGCGCTCCGGCGTCTCGAACGTGAAGCCACCACGCGAAAGGCGATCGTAGTTCTTAGCGATGGCGTCGATTCCGCCTCGCAGTCCGCAGACCGTAATTTCCTTTCGTCACTCGCCGAGGATCAAATGTTCGGTGCAATCGAACCCGGAAACGATACACAGCTGAACGGCGTCCTCAATTACGCCGATCGCATCGGAGCCACGATCTACCCGCTCGCCCTCCCTACCGGCGACCCGGCTCGGCTCGCTGATCCAACGCCCCTGCAAATCGCATTGTTCACCGCTGCCCGCTCACGTCTTCAGATCATTGCTGACCGCACCGGCGGCACGGTGAACACCATCCAGCGCCTCGAAGAAATGGGCCGCCTCTATGCCGAAGTCGCAGCCGATTTGCGCACGCTCTACACCATCGAATACCAGCCGACCAACGGCTCACGGGACGGAAAATGGAGAGCGATTCGCATAGAAACCTCGAACCCCGACCTCATCGCGCGATCGCGCCAAGGCTACTTCGCCCGCTGATCTAAAGGTCAGTATCCGGAGCAGTAGCGAAAGGAGCCCTCCATTACAGCTCCGCACACCCTAAGCCAAGCCCAAACTTGACACCTCTCCCTCACATTCGTAATCTAATAATTCGCTTTGCGAGCACCCGTAGCTCAGCTGGATAGAGTGCTTGACTACGAATCAAGAGGTCGCATGTTCGAATCATGCCGGGTGTACCATCTCCAACCCTTATAGGGACAACAGATTAATAAAGCAAAAGCCGGGCTTACAGTCCGGTTTTTCATTTATTTGCTCGCACCTTAAGAATTTTGGGCAAGAGTCTCTGAGTGATCGAGTCCGTCGGTTCGCGAGTTAGAATCCTAACGTTCCAGTACTTCGCGAACCTCCGTGAGGTAGCCTTTTCCGGTCTCATCCAGAACATCGCCGTAGTCTTCGAGCAACGCACTGATGTGGCGTAGAGGAGCCCGCAGATCGTGTAAGACCGAATAGGAAAACGATTCCAGCTCCTCGTTCGCTGCCATTAGCTGCTGACCGAGACATCGATCGATCTGCCGTCCTTACCTATTCGCTCTGTTTCAAAGTGATTGAGCGGCTCGCCTCGCTTGATCATATCGAGGATCCGAACGACCTCATTTTCACGGTCGGTCGGAATGATCAGCGACTGCGATTTGCCGTAGGTCTGCTCGATTTATCAACGGAACCTCGTCGTTCGTGTCCCAGCATGCTCGTCGTTCCCTTTTCCTATATCATTGAGTTTGAGGATCTGATCAAAAAAGCAGCAACACAATGTCCGAGAACACGACAAACATCGCCGCAGCAACGGCCAAGCGTAGGACCTTCGCCATCATCTCGCATCCCGACGCCGGGAAGACGACGCTCACCGAAAAGCTCCTTCTCTACGGCGGAGCGATACAGGAAGCAGGCGCCGTCAAAAACCGGCGGGCCGAACGCGCCGCCACCTCCGACTGGATGGCGCTCGAACAACAGCGCGGCATCTCCATCACCTCGACAGTCCTTCAGTTCGAATACCGCGGGCACCATCTAAACCTTCTCGACACCCCGGGCCATCACGATTTCAGCGAAGACACCTACCGCACGCTCACCGCAGCCGACAACGCCGTGATGCTCGTCGACGCCGCCAAAGGCCTCGAAACTCAAACACGCAAACTCTTCGAGGTCTGCCGCCTCCGTGCGATCCCGATCTTCACGTTCATCAACAAAATGGACCGCCCCGCCCGCGACCCGCTCGAGCTTATCGACGAGATCGAACGCGAACTCGGCCTCGCGGTCTATTGCGTCAACTGGCCCATCGGCGACGGCGAAGATTTCCGCGGCATTTACAACCGCATGACCAAACAGGTCCACCTCTACGACCGCAATCCCCGCGGCCGCCGTCAGGCCGAAGAATCCGTCGTCGATCTCTCTGACCCGTCCGTGGCCGGCCTTATCGGCGAAAAGCTTCACACCAAACTCCTCGACGATCTCGAAATGCTCGACATCGCCGGTGCCGAACTCGACCGCGAAGCCATCCTCACCGGCGCCAAAACGCCCGTCTTCTTCGGCAGCGCCATGACGAACTTCGGCGTCGAACCGTTCCTGACTTCATTTCTCGAATTCTCCGCGCTCCCCGGCCCGCGCGAAAGCTCGATCGGCCCCGTCCCCCCAACGTACGAAGAGTTT
Source organism: Blastocatellia bacterium (assembly GCA_013695495.1). Classification (GTDB taxonomy): domain Bacteria; phylum Acidobacteriota; class Blastocatellia; order Pyrinomonadales; family Pyrinomonadaceae; genus OLB17. The sequence goes on from JACDAK010000297.1 coordinate 7,443, forward strand.
ACCGGATTCGTCTTCAAGCTTCAGGCGAACATGGACCCGCGTCACCGCGACTGCCTCGCGTTCGTCCGTATCTGCTCCGGGATGTTCATAAAAGACATGAGCGTGACCAACGCCCGCACCGGCAAGAAGCTTCGGCTTACACGTCCGCAGAAGCTCTTCGCTCGCGAACGCGAATCCATGGAAGAAGCGTTTCCCGGCGACGTCCTCGGCCTCAACAACCCCGGAGCGTTCACCATCGGCGACACCTTGTAC
>JACDAK010000303.1 GCA_013695495.1 Blastocatellia bacterium
CCGTAAGGCTAAAGGGAGGGTGCAGTGACTTTCCTTGTCTTTCTTTAACTAATTAATGAGATTACTAGGCCTATTGTTGGGAATTTCGGTCACAGTAGCGGTTTTAAGCTCGTGTGACAAAATCGGATTCGGCGAAAGAGCTATAGATTCTCAGGTCATCATGGGCGAGTTTATTCGAACTCGGTGTTCTCCAGTTGCAAATTGCGAATTACCTCTTCGGGAGAGTTTACCCTTTGCCTGGACGAAGTTCTATTATTTCGATATCCGAACCGAGTCGCAGGAGATAAGCACAATAATCGGTCATCAGTATGTCGAGAGGTCCCAAGAGTATACGAGGAAATTCTTTTTTCTGAACGGTGATGCTCTAGTCCATATTGGCGAATTTCCGGTACGGAATATCGATGAGCCATTTATAGCTGGCGACGTTGATATCGATTTAAGCAACTCGAAACAAAACTTTGCTTCTTTTGACGCGGATTCAGTCTTTCACGTCCATGAGATTCCCCTAAAAGAGGGTTCGCTTTTGAGACTTCAATGTGTGAACTGTCGCTAAGTATCTAGAAGTCTTTTGGAGTTATTTCCGGAACTTTAAAAGGGAAAATCGCAGGCCATACGAGCCGAAAGATCCGGGCCAATTGCAACTTGATTACGGGTGGGAGATTAGACGCCTATCTCAACAACCTTTCGGGGCTTTGATCGAGCAGACCTACCCGTCAGGCCGCAAGGTGAAGAACGTTATCGATAACAACGGCGATCTTGAGATCGTGCAGAGTGCGAAGTGTATGGACGCGGTGCGGGGAACGGATGCGGGCTGCACGCGGTCGAAACGCTAAGGAACTAGGTCACCGCAAGGTTAGATGCAAAGGATTAACCCGTGGACATCTCGAGTAGGCGGAACTGGTTTCGACGTTGCCGAACTATTAGGGCGTTGGAAGGTGGATGATCTTCGCGGGGGTGTTGCTGGGGATGGTAGTGTTTTCGGGGATGATGATCAGGGCTTGGGTTTGGGCGAAGGTTGTGAAATCGGATGAGCCTTGCCAGCGGAGCGGGGTGGCGAGGAGTCGGCCGGCGGCGTCGGTAGCAAGGGTGGCGGGGAGATAGGTTGTGCGTTTGGGTGCGGCTTTCACGTCGCCGGTAAGGATGGCGTGACCGGCGGGGAGCTGCGTTTCGCGTGCGGACTGCATTAGGCGGATGGCTGTGCGTACGAAGAGATAGTAGGTGACGGCGGCGGAGACGGGGTTGCCGGGCAGGCCGAAGACGAAGGTTTTGTTTAGCTTGGCGAAGACGGTGGGCTTGCCGGGTTTGAGGCGGAGCTTTTCGAAATATAGCTGCGCGCCGAGTTCGGTGAGGGCGGCCTTGGTGAGGTCGTATTTGCCGACGGAGACGCCTCCGGTTGTGATGAGGATGTCGCAGTCTTGCGTAGCTTCGGCGATGATCTGTTTGAGCTGGGCGAGGTCGTCGCCGGCTGTCGGCAGAATGTGAGGGATCGCTCCGGCTTGGCTGCAAAGTGCGGCGAGCATTAGGGAGTTAGAGTTGCGGATCTGGTCAGGGTTGGGTTTTGAGGAGATGTCGACGATCTCGGTGCCGGTCGCAAGTATCGCGACGCGGGGTTGTTTTGCGACATTGATGTTAGCGTAGCCGAATGCTGCAGGAACTGCGACGGAGATTGGCGACAGGAGCTCGCCTCTGGCGATCACGGTGGCGCCTTTTTGCACTTCGGCGGCGCGGGGGACGATGTAGCGGCCCTCGGAAGTTGGTTCGTGTATGGTGACGAAGTCTTCGGTTTCGGATGTCAGTTCGATCTTCTGTACGGCGTCGGCTCCGGCGGGAACGGGGGCTCCGGTCATGATGCGGACGGCTTCGCCAGGACTGATTGCGCCGCTGAAGCCTCGGCCGGCTGCCGATTCGCCGATGAGTGTGAGTTTTGCCGGAGTGTTTTGTGTATCGGATGCCCTGACCGCGTAGCCGTCCATTTGGGAACGGTCGAAGGGCGGCATGTCGGTATCGGCGACGATGTCTTCGGCGATCACTCGGTTTAATGCGTGGGCGAGCTCGACCCGCTCGGAACCTAGCGGGGGCGTCTCGCGCTCGATGATCTGTAATGCCTCGTCAACGCTGATCATCATTTGATGATGTAGATCTCGGTTTGACGAGGGCGGATGAATTCGTAGCCGGTCAGGGTCATGACGGCGTCGTCTTCGGCCATGATCGTAACTTTTTGGCCGCCCCATTCGGCAACCGGCGTCGCGGTGTTGAGCTCGATCGACATATACGAGCCGGGAATGATCTTGTTCGCACCGCCGCCGATGTTGCCGCGAAAGTCGATGGACGGGCCGAGGCCGTGGCCGTGCGTGCCGAGGGGGTGCGAGTAGATCATTGCTTCGAGGCCCTGACGCTTGGCTTCGGCGATGGTCTTTTCGTAAACCTCGGTCCCGGTCATGCCGGCGCGGGCGACGCTGAATAGGATGTCCTGCAGCTTGTTGGTGTTGAGAAGGGCAGCTTTTATGCCGGCGGGCACGTCGGTTTCGCCTTCTTTAAGGATATAGGCGTGCTTTTGCCAGTCGGTGCTGAGGCCCATGTAGTTGAGGCCGAAGTCGACGTGAATGAGATCACCGCGGCGGATAACGTCCGCTTCTTTGGCAGTGCCGAGGAAAGGCCCGCTTGTTTCGGACGCGGCGGCCTGGCGCTGAATGCGGATGTCGGGCTGGAACCATATGGACAGGCCGAGGTCATTTACCTGCTGCACCATCCACCAGCGGACATCGCCGACGGTGGTTTTGCCGGGGGTGATCACCTCGTTCGAGAAGGCTCGGCGGGTGATGATGTCAGTGACTAGAACTGCGTTGCGATAATGTTGGAGTTCTTCAGCAAGGCGTGTGTCGAAGAACTCGGTGAGGAACGGCGCGGCGGAGATGAATTTCTTTTCGTTATCGGCGCCGAGCGTTTCGGCGATGAACTTGTAAGCATCGTGCGACAACCCGCTCTGCTGGCCGCGGTCGCCGCCGATGTTGAGCGCGATGGTGCCTGGGTCTGCATCGTCAACGATCTTGCGGAGAGCCTCACCGAACTTGTCGCGGGCGGGCATGACCATTTTATAGTGGTTGCGGAGGCGCTCTTCTTCGTAGCGGACCATTGCGATTCGCTCAACCCGCTCGCCTTTATCGATGAAGATGAAGATGTCACGACGCCCGACCATCGGAATCGGCGGCACGATGTGTTCGGTCACGGGGTCGCTGTTGAACTCTTCGTTGACCACGATCCACATCCCGACGCCGTGGCGTTTCATCATCGGCAGCAACCGTTGGCCTAGGCGTGTGCGGAGCCATGTTTCGCGAACCTCCATCTGCTCGCGTTGAGAGAGGAGCTTGGGCATTTCCGGGATGGAGGGTGTCGGCGATTGTGCCGGAGCTTCGATGGCGAAGCAGCAAACGATAAGTGCGGTGATCAATAAAGTTTTGGGACGCATAATTTGGTGAAATGGGGACGAGGGTGCTTCGCAGATGGAATACCGAAGTGTTAGACTCTGATTTTGCATTTCTCACGAATTCTAACATAGACATCCTTTCAGTGAGGTAATTTACAACTGTGATCGAATTTGAATTAACTGAAGAACACTTGGCGTTGCGCAATACGGTGCGCGAGTTTGTTAAGGGCGAAGTTGAGCCGCACATCAAGGAATGGGACGAGAAGTCGCATTTTGAGCGAAGCGTTTTCGACAAGATGGCGGACTTGGGCCTGATGGGCGTTTGCATCCCGGAAGGGTACGGCGGTGCAGGCTTCGATTACATCTCGCTCGGCATTGTATGCGAAGAGCTCGAGGCTTGCGATACGTTTTTGCGGGTTGCGATGTCGGTGCACGTCGGGCTTAATTCGCTCAGTGTTTTCAGCTGGGGAACCGAAGAGCAGAAGCAGAAATACCTCGTCCCGCAGGCTAAGGGCGAGAAGCTTGCGACCTTCGGCCTGACCGAGCCGAATGCAGGGTCTGATGTTGTGGGAATGCGTTCCTATGCGAAACGCGACGGCGACGACTGGATACTGAACGGCGAAAAGATGTGGATATCGCTGGGCGACGTTGCCGATCACTTTTTGTTCTTTTGCTGGACGGACACTGAGAAGCAAAAGGCGAGGGACCACACCGGGATCTCGTGTTTTATCATTGAGCGTTCGATGGAGGGATTTTCGAGCGGTACGCTGCATGGCAAGCTTGGGATCAAGGCAGGAAACACCGGCTACTTTTCGCTGCAGGACGTACGGGTGCCGCAGGCGAACATGCTCGGCAAAGAAGGCGAAGGCTTTAAGATCGCAATGTTTTCGCTGGAGAACGGGCGTTATACCGTCGCATCCGGTGCGACGGGCGTGATCCGTGCGGCTCGGGATGCTTCGGTAGCGTATGCAAATACGCGTGAGGTCCAGGGACAGACGATCGCTAATTTCCAGCTCGTCAAGCAAAAGATCGCGGATATGGAAGCGGATTACGAAATGTCGCATCTGCTTTGGCTTAAGTGTGGTTATTTGAAAAATGAGGGCAAGCCTTCGGCGAAGGCGGCGAGCTTGGCTAAGTGGCAGGCGACGATCCGCTCTGAGAAAGCCGCCTCGATGGCGATCGAGATCCACGGCGCTAACGGGTATACAAACGATTACCCGGTGGAACGATATCTGCGCAATTGCAAGGCAGCCGTGATCTACGAGGGAACGCGTGATATTCACACGTTGATGCAGGCAGACTGGGCGCTTGGATTGAAGAAAGAGAAGGCTGCGCGGGTGATCTTGCCGCCGTACGGGGCGGAAGCGAAGGCTTCGGGGCAATAGGCGGGCGTTTTGTCGACTGAGAGAGGGGTTTACCGCAAAGACCCAGAGACGCAAAGATTTGAGCGGTTTAGATGTTTGGGGTCGTGAAAAGGAAAGGGTTTCACGCAAAGACAAGAAGGGCTTCGGTAGAAATAAGAAAGAGCGGTTTTTGAAGCCGCTCTTTTTATCTCGGTATTGGCTGAAGTCTATTTGGGGACGTTGATGCTTGGGCTACGAGTCGTTATCTTCCAAGCGTCGTTTTCACGAACGAAAACTACGTCAATGGCATTCGGGAAGGCGGGACTGCGAATCCACGCGACACCCTCGTCTCCGTTGATCGTTTCATTAAAGGTTTCGCATCTTTCGGGTGTGATCCGTTCGTCTGCGTGAACTTCCATCAGGGACTTCAGTCCGTCGTCTTTTACCTGCTCCTCGCCGGCGGCTATCGTTTCCTTCGCTAGCACCCTTCGCAGGGCGGGTTCGTCGTTCGATGCTAAAGCGGCGCAGTATGCATTAAATACCGGCGACAGCGTCGGTGCTTCATTTTCTTTCGGTATCGGCGTTGGCTGGGTGCGAACAGTAGTGTTTGTTGTGTTCGCGGTGTTCGCTGTGTTGGTGTTTTCTGATGTAGTCGACCCGCAACCGTGGGCGATTATTGCCACTATTAATATTAGAGCGACAAACAATATTCGTAGGTACATACTTTTTCCAGGCGGGAGGCCGCCGATAATTCCGTAGGCTTTCATTTAGTTCAAACCTCTAAATATAATAAAAAGTAAGCAGATGGACAACACAACTCGGACCGAATATCGCAGGATCTTTTTATTCGACTCACTGCCGGAGCCGTTAACGCCGGCTAGCGAGCACATCCAGCTATTCGACAACTACATACACGAGACGCGGCTTCGGCTGCGCTCAATACGGTACCCGCAAACGAAAACCTGGCGCAGATCTCTTGAAAAGCTTCAATTTACAGACGGTTCCGGAATTTCAATTTGCGAAGTTTCTGCGATAGAACTTTCGGAATATGAACATGCCGTATTTGAGCCGTTCGAGGGAACTGAGATACGCAAGAATCGTTACGAATCGAGGCACGAAGGGCGGGCGGTGGCTCTCGATATCTATCTCGGGAAGCTCTGGGGGCTGAATCGCGGTCGCATCGATTTTGCGAGCGAGATGGAGATGCGTGCGTTTCGACTGCCGGACTATGCGGCCATCGATGTGAGTGACGATCAGTTCTTTTATGACGGGAATCTGGTCAACTTAACATTTGCGGATGTGCAGGCACGGGTAGCGGAAATGTTGCAGGCAAAAGAAAAGGCCGGATGATCGCTTAACCGGCCGACGTATGTATTTTCAGAGTGTTATCTGGCTCTGGGCGTTTGGGGCACGTTGCGTTCGAGTGACGCATAAATTTGAAGGTACATCTGAGTCTCGCGCGGGATCAGTGTGGTCCAGCTGGCTCCGCCGCGGCTTATGTAGCCTGCGAGGCGTGCCGGATTGGAGTTATAGCCTGCGGCCATGAGCTGCTCCTGCGTTGCCAAGCCGGTGATGAGCGCATTCGCGATAGCCGGGCGAACGCGGATGTCATCCCAGGTCCATTGCATATAGAGAAGCATCGCCTGTGCGGCGTTGACGTGGTCTCGCATTCCCTCAACAAAATCCGGCATAAGCGGCACCTGCGGATACTGCGCACGCACCATGCGGTAGGTGGACGGGATCATCTGAACCATGCCGCCTGCGTTTGCGGAGCTAACGGCGTAACGATAGGTTCCGCCCTCGTTCAACGCAAACAGTGTAAAAACGTCATTATAAATACTCTGGTGAATCTCGTTGCGGAACCGTGCATGGTCAACGTGCTCTACAACCGCGAGGCGTTCCGCCATGTCAGCGATCCTGGGCTGGATCGTGATGTTGCGTTCGCGAAGCCGATCACGAGCGATATCAATTACATTGCGAACGTAGATCTTGCCGGCACCCACGACCTCTGGTGTGATCAAACCCGGATGCGTCGACATGTAATATGCCATTTCCTGATACTGGCCGTTCGCGACCCGCGGGTACTGAACGAGCAGCGGCAGGTGGTTCATTCCGGTTCCGTCGGTGATCGTCACCGGTGTGTTAACCCCATTCCCACGGATCGTTCGAAGCGTGATCGGCAAGCCGTTTTCCGACGTCAGCTGCTTTTCTTCCCGCGTTGAAAGGAACGATTCTTTCGTTAGGACGACGTAATCGAGCTCGTTCGTTCGCCAATTGTGGAAAGCTACGCGAACCGTTTCGATGCCCTCGAACCGTGCGCCGACCGAAGCAGTTACCAGCGGACGCGTCTGCAATTGACGACGGCCCTCGGCGATCTTGCTTTTGATCTCAGTGAAGGAGAGTGTGCGAGGAGCTCCGGTCGAAGCTGCGGGAACGGAAGGATTCGGCACGGGCGGTGCTTCTTCAGCGACGCGGGGGCGGCCGACGACGAGCGGTGTCGGAGCTGCCTTGGCCACGGGGGCCGAGGCTACTGCAGGCATGCGATCGGTAACGACAACCTCGACGCTTTTTCCGTCGATCGAATTTTGTGAGACAGCTGATCCGACGGCGATGAAAGAAAGAACGAATGAGTACGAAAAGGCTTTAATCATTGGCTTGATACTTCCGGAGAGTGATTAATTGATTGTTTTGGCCACGGGCAAATGCGGCCTCGGATAATTAATAGATTCGCCCATCGGGAATATAGTTGTCAACCTAAATCGGATTTTTTATGATATTCACAACGAAACCTTATGCTTATGTGCCGCCGTTCGTAGATTTTCGGCTATTCAACGTTTACTCTAGAGCATTAGTTTATGAAGCCTGAAATCACCAAAACAAAGCTCTTCGGCACCGACGGCATCCGCGGCGAAGCCGGAAGGTTCCCGCTTGACGAGTCGACGGTCTACGCCATAGGCGCTGCCGCCTCGAAGCAGTTTCTGACAGCGTTGAGCCGCTCGCCGAATTTCATAACCGGCCGTGACACCCGCGAATCCGGCGAATGGATCGAACGAGCATTTCACGCAGGAGCCAAGAGCGTCGGCGCGGTCTGCGAATCGGCCGGAGTGATAACCACGCCCGGAGTGGCATTCGTCACCAAGCACTTCTCATTCGACGGCGGCATCGTCATCAGCGCCTCTCACAACCCTTATCACGACAACGGTCTCAAGATCTTTACGCCTTCGGGCAAGAAAGCTTCGGGCGATATCGAACGCGCGATAGAGGCGGAAATCTTCGCTCATCCTGGCTCTGAGATCCGACCGATATCTGGGGACGTCTCGTCCGCAAGAGAACACGACTTTTGCGAGGCATATCTCGATGGCATCGCGTCGCACTTTCCGAACCTTAACCTGAGCGGGATGAGGATCGTGCTAGATTGCGCCAACGGTGCGGCCTCGACCATCGCTCCGGACCTGTTCGAACATTTTGGTGCAGACGTTACGGTCATCAACTGTTCACCCGACGGGCGCAACATCAATGAAAATTGTGGCTCGCTCTATCTTGACTCGCTCCGCGACAAGGTGACGGAGATCGGCGCAGCGATCGGGATAGCCTTTGATGGCGACGCAGATCGCGTCTTGTTCGTGAATGAGCTTGGCGAAAATGTCGATGGTGACCAGACACTTTGGATCCTCGCGAGGCTGCTGAAGGACCACGGCGAGCTCAAGAGCGGAGTGGTCGTCGCAACGGTGATGAGCAATTTCGGGTTCGAAGAGGCTCTGCAATCGCGAGGGATCAACCTGATCCGTGCTAACGTCGGCGACAAATATGTGCTTGAAGAGCTCCTGAGATCAGACGGCGAACTGGGCGGCGAGCAGTCCGGCCACATCATCTTTCCAAAGCGCAGCTTCGTCGGCGACGGTATGATGACCGCGACCGCCGTGCTGGAAGCTATGGTCGAACGCGGTAAGTCCCTATCCGAACTTACCGAGGGCTTCAAGCGGTACCCGCAGATCCTCGTCAACGTGAAAGTTCGCGAGAAGCAGCCATTCGAAGAGAACGCTGCGATTACGACCGCGTCTCAAGCTGTGGAGGGGAAGCTCAACGGCAGCGGCCGGCTCTTACTTCGATATTCCGGCACCGAGAATCTCGCACGCGTAATGATCGAAGGCAAGGACCAAGCCGAGATCGACGAGCTTGCCGAGCAGTTGGCCGGCGTCATTCGCGATTCGTTAGGTGCGTAAAAAATGTCCCGCCGAGAGATTCAGATCAAAACTTCCCGAGCGTCCGCCGCATACGATATCACTATCGAGGCGGGCTCACTCGTGTCCATCGGCCGTTGGGTAGCCACGTCGACCGAGAGAGGTTCACGCGTTGCCGTCGTTTCGAACGAAAAAGTCTTTGGACTCTACGGCGAGGCCGTAGTGGCCGAACTGAAACATGCCGGGTTCCCGGTGAGCACACATCTGATCGGCGACGGCGAACGATTCAAAAACCTCACAACTCTCGGCCGCACGTTGGAATCGCTCGGCGAGGCCGGCATTACACGGACCGACGCGGTTATAGCACTCGGCGGAGGCGTTGTCGGCGACCTTGCGGGATTTGCGGCGGCGACATATCTGCGCGGCATCGCTTTTTACCAGGTACCGACGACGCTTTTGTCGATGATCGATTCATCCGTGGGCGGCAAAACGGGAGTAAATACAAGCTGGGGAAAGAACACCGTCGGTGCGTTCTATCAGCCGCATGCCGTTCTGATAGACCCGGCCGTGCTTGCGACCCTTCCGAAAAGGGAACTGACCGCCAGATTCTGTGAGGCGGTCAAACACGGTGCCATCGGCGGCAGGCGGATGCTCATGAACGTGCGTCGCCTCTTGGCCGAACATCCCGTCCGCACATTGTCAGATAATTTAGAGACGGTCGGTGACAAGCTCGCTGAGTTGATCGCCGAGCAAGTCGAGTTTAAGGCGTCCATTGTTAGAGGCGACGAACGCGAATCTACTTCGAACACGAGTGCAAAGTCGCGGAAGATCCTCAATTTTGGCCACACTTTTGCCCACGCGCTTGAACACGTGACCAGATATCGCCGCTTCCGCCATGGCGAAGCGGTCGGCTACGGCATCCTCTTCGCCGGCCAGCTCTCAAAAAGACTTGAATTGTGTAACAATGATGATATAGAATTGTTATACGATGTTGTTGGTAAGGTCGGCGGCCTTCCGCCGAGCGCCAGCATCGACCCCCGTGACGTACTCGCGTCATTCAAACACGACAAGAAGGAGGTCTCGGGTTCATTGCAGTTCATTCTTCTGCGTTCGATCGGCAAGCCTGTGATCATCAACGAAAATGACATTCCCCCCGGGATGGTCCTCGATTCGATAAAGGCAGTTATCCATAAATAATTTGCTCTCAAGATTTTCCACGAGGAGCGAAACAAGATGAACAATTCAGTGATTTCAAGCAGACGTACTGCTGAAAGCGGCGCAGCATCAACCAAGTTTCTGCTGATTATTGTCGTGCTGGTATTGGTGGCAAATGCAGCCTATAACTACATCCCAGTTGCTTACAACGGGGCGAATTTCAGATCGGAGATGGATTCGGCAGTGGTCAAAGGGCTGGCGGCTAGCGGCCAGATGAAACCACTCGATGTGGTAAAGGCATCGGTTACACGTGCGGCCAGCGCCAACGATATTCCCCATGACGCGTTTATGGAAATCAAGGCTGATGCGGGTGCGATATACGCGCACGTCGCTTATCGGCAGGAGGTTCCGATCCTACCTTTCGGTGTCTATAAATACACGTACGAATTCAACTACAAAGCGACGCCGACGGGATATCTGTTGAAGCAGTGATCAGGCAACGCCGATGGCGGCGCGGACTTTGGCAGGCTGGATCTGGATAAGCCCCGCAGGGGCGTCGGCCAGCCAGGTTGACGGGCAAACACCGCAGGTTGTGCATTTTTCGACCGCAGGGCACGGGAGGCTTGAAAGAGCTTCGCGTGCTTTTTCGTGTTCGGTGCGGAGAAATTCGAACGAGAGGCCAGAGTCGACGAT